>CAZLPH010000114.1:0-7659 GCA_964561345.1 uncultured Candidatus Epulonipiscium sp. | reverse complement strand
GCAGGCGTATCCATTGCAACTGTATCGAGAGTTATTAATGGAAACTACCCTGTAAAGGAGTCTACAAGAGAAAAAGTCCAAAAGGTTATTGATGAGATGCAGTTTGAACCTAATGTGTTAGCGAGGGGATTAATTAGCCGGAAATCGGATACCATAGGCATTGTTGTGCCAAGTATTTCAAATCTGTTTTTCCCATCAGTCGTTAAGGCTATTGAGAAGGCTTTAAGAAGCCAAGGCTACCATATTTATTTGTGTGACACAGATGCGGACTCGTCCAAAGAAATATTATATATTAAATCTCTATTATCTAGGCAGGTGGATGGCATTATTGTCATAGACCCAACCACTGATAATATGAAAAATGGATTTTTTGAGGAAATAAATGAAAAGCTACCCTTAGTCTTTATTAATGGCTATAGCAAGGACATCAACGGTAATTTTGTCCTAAGTGATGAAGCATTAGGAGCAAGTCAAGCCATGAATTATTTGTTTTCCCTAGGCCATGAAAGAATCGCTTTTATGAGGGGAAAGACCAGTTATTCATATGATTTAAAAGAAGAAATATATAGGCAAATGATGACAGAACATAAGTTAGAGGGTAATATCCATATTGTCAATATCGGAGAAGGAAACACAGAACATACAGTTAATGAAGCTATGACTAAAGCTGAAGAATTTTTAATACAGCAGCCTAAGACCACGGCTATGTTTGCCTGTAACGATATTATGGCCCTAGGGGTTATCAATGGGTGCCGAAATCTTGACAGGCTTGTGCCAGATCAATTGTCAGTTGTAGGATTTGACAACATAGAATTATTAGCCCTTATGGCGCCTAAACTTACCACAGTGGATCAAAACATGGGTAAACTAGGAAAGGAAGCGGCCAATATGCTACTAGATATTATCGAGGCAAAAGATAAAAAAGGAACACGTAAAATAGCCGCAAAAAGAGTCCTTGTAAGACCTGCTTTAATTGAAAGAGAGACTTGTAAACAGCTTAATAAATAGTAAATAAAGGATTAGGACATTAGGAGGTCATGTAATGAACATCGCAATGGGAATTGAAAGGTTAATGAAATTTGCAAAAGAAAAAAATATTACAATTTCAGAAGATGAGCACTATATCAGAAATATCTTGCTAGATTTATTCAACCTAGACCAACCACACACAGGAGAGCTACCAGGGGAAAAGATTACAAATATCCAACAAGCACTAGATCCGCTTTTAGATTATGGCTTTGAAATTGGCTTAATCCCAGAAAATACAACCACCTACCGGGACTTATTAGAAGCTAAGATTATGGGAATTGTTGTGCCAAGGCCGTCAGAAGTAATCCGTCAGTTTAATGAAACGGCTAAAGCAGAAGGAATAGAGAAGGCCACAGATAATTTCTATAAATTATCCCAAGACTCAAACTATATTCAGATGAATAGAATTGCAAAAAACCTATACTGGACAGAAGCAACAAAGTATGGCGACTTAGAGATTACCATCAATCTTTCCAAGCCAGAAAAGGATGCCAAGGAAATTGAAAGGCTTAGGGATATGCCACAATCTAACTATCCTAAATGTCTGCTATGTGCTGAGAATGTTGGATTTAGAGGAAGCCTAAATCATCCAGCAAGACAAAATCACAGAATCATTCCAATTAATATGGCCGATGAAAAGTGGTATTTACAATACTCGCCTTACGTGTATTATAACGAGCACTGTATTGTATTATCTGCAGACCATAGTCCAATGAGCATGACAAGTGAGACATTTGTGAGGTTACTAGCCTTTGTCGAGCAGTACCCACATTACTTTTTAGGGGCTAACGCTGGCCTTCCTGTTGTAGGCGGGTCCATTATGAGCCATGAGCACTACCAAGGTGGCCGTCATAAGTTTCCAATGGAAGTAGCGCCTTTAGAGTACCGTTTTGAGCATAAAGATTATGCAGGTGTTAAAGTAGGTATTGTCAAGTGGCCTTTGGCTGTCATTAGATTATCAGCTGCAAACAAAGAAGACGTTGTAAAAGCAGCTAGCTATATATTAGATGTTTGGCAAAAGTACACAGATGAATCAGTGGGAATCATACCATTTACAAAAGAAGAAAATGGAGATATGACACCTCATAGTACCATTACGCCTATTGCTCGAAAAAATAAAGATGGAGAATTCGAACTAGACTTAGCCCTTCGTAACAATAGAAGAAGCGAAGAGCGGCCAGATGGTATTTTTCATCCCCGTCCAGAATTACACCACATAAAAAAAGAAAATATTGGCTTAATTGAAGTTATGGGACTAGCAATTTTGCCAGGAAGATTAGATGCAGAGCTAGATCAAATCGTAGAAGAGATGACAAAAGATAAAATAGAGATTCCAGAAGGATCAGACTTAAAGAAGCATGAAGAGTGGATCAAAAGTATGAGAGCCCGCTACGGGACCAAAATGTCTGCTGAGCAAGCAGCAAAGACTGTTCGTATTGAAGTTGGTGGAAAATTTACAAATGTATTGGAAGACGCAGGAGTCTACAAAACAGATGATGTAGGTAGGGCGGCATTTATAAAATTTGTAGAACATATGGGCTTTGAACTCAAATAAGGAAGGGGAATTAAAATGGATAAGATTATAGGAGAATTTATTAAAAGATATGGTGAAACAAAAGAGGCTATTCGTGTTTTTCATGCCCCAGGACGGGTAAATTTAATTGGAGAACACATTGATTATAACGGAGGAAATGTATTCCCGTGTGCCTTGGAATTTGGAACATATGCTGTTGTTAGAAAAAGAGATGATAATATTTTAAATCTGGCTTCTTTAAATTTTGAATTAGAAGTACAAGTTGATATGAATGATATTAAATATGAAGAAGCCCATGACTGGGGTAACTATCCTAAAGGCGTTCTTAAGATGTTACAAAACAGGGGACATAAACTGTGTGGAATGGATATACTATTAGAAGGTAATATTCCAAATGGTTCAGGTCTTTCATCCTCGGCATCAGTTGAGCTAGTTGTTTTAGTAGCAGCAAATGCTCTTAATGACCTAGGTATTGATCTTGTAGAACTTGCTAAAATTGGTCAACTATCAGAGAACACCTTTAATGGGGTAAACTGTGGTATTATGGATCAATTTGCAGTAGCGATGGGGAAAAAGGATCATGCGATTTTATTAGATTGTGATACCTTGGCTTATGAGTATGCACCTCTTAAGTTAGATGGATATAAGCTTGTTATTGCCAATACCAATAAGCGCAGACAGCTTAACGAGTCAGCATACAATGAAAGAAGATCTGAATGTGATAGGGCTTTAGAACTTTTACAAAAGCAATTTGATGTAAAATATTTGTGCCACATTACACCAGAACAATTTCAGGCCCATGCTGATCTTATTGAAGATCCAGTTATAAGAAAAAGAGCAAAACACGTTATTACTGAAAATGCAAGGTCACTAGAGGCAGCAAAAGCTTTAGGGGATAATAATCTTCATAGATTTGGAGACCTTATGGTTGAATCCCATATGTCTTTAAAAGAAGATTACGAGGTAACTGGTGTTGAACTAGATACACTAGTAGATGTTGCTTTGAAGGTAGAAGGTGTACTCGGATCTAGAATGACAGGTGCAGGTTTTGGTGGTTGCACAGTAAGTATCGTAAAAGAAGATGTCATTGATCAATTTACAAAACAAGTCATCAAAGATTATAAAGAGAAAATAGGCCACGAGCCAACGATTTATATTGTAGGTGTTGGTGATGGTGCCAAAGAAATAGACTTAACTAATAAATAATTAAAGTGTTATACGAAAGAGGATACTTGTATTATGATAGGGACAACATAAATGTATGTTTTCCCTATTTTTCTCATAATCATTCGTTAACCCAGGATTAAGGAACAGAAAGGGCGAAAATCCATGAAATGTATACACGGCGGAACGATTTTATTAAATGGTAAGAAATTAGAAGGAAAAGCCTTGTTATATAATAAAAAAATCATCGATATTATAGACCAGAAAGAAGTACTAGCTCTCACAGATGTAACTGAAAAGATTGATGCAAAAGGAGGCTATATCTCCCCGGGCTTTGTTGATATTCATATTCATGGATATGACGGGGTAGATACAATGGACGGGACCATAGAAGATGTGCAAACCATCGCTAAAGGAATACCAGCCAATGGTGTCACCTCTTTCTTGCCAACAACTATGACCATGTCTAGAGAGGCTATTAGCACAGCTTTAGAAGCGGTCAGGGCAGCTATGAGGGTTCAAGACACAAATATCGGGGCGGACATTCTAGGTGTTCATATGGAAGGGCCGTTTTTGAATGTAGAATTTAAAGGGGCCCAAAATAAGGTCTATTTTCAAAAGCCTGATGCCCAGTATGTAAAGGACAATCAAGATATTGTCCGTCATATTACAGTTGCACCGGAGATCCAAGGTGCCATGGAATTTATAAAAGAGATTGACCATAATACTGATATTTCCATCGCTATGGGACATACTGCTGCCACATTTGAAGAAGCAATGGCTGGAATAGAAGCAGGGGTTAATCATGTTACCCACCTTTTTAATGCTATGACTGGGCTTCATCATAGAAATCCAGGTGTAGTAGGTGCAACACTAGCCAGTGATGTAACATGTGAAGTAATCTGTGATACCATTCATGTTCACCCAGGACTTTTTAAAATGATTCATAAAGTTAAAGGACCAGATAAACTTGTTTTAGTAACAGATTGTATGAGGGCTGGTGGAAAAGAAGACGGGGAATATTCATTAGGCGGACAAAGAGTTTTTGTTAAAGACAAAAGTGCAAGACTAGGGGATGGTAATTTAGCTGGAAGTGTATTAAAATTAAATAGTGCTGTTAAAAATATGATGGATTATACAAATATTCCAGTAGAGGAAGCGGTTCAATATGTAACGATTAATCCAGCCACAGTTATTAATGTCCAGGGTAAAAAAGGATCATTAGACATTGGGAAAGATGCAGATATCACTATTTTTGACAAGAATATTACCATTCAAAAGACAATAGGAAGAGGGAAAGTTATCTATGAAAAACATTAAAATTCTAAACTTAGACATTTACATCACAAAAGATTATGATGCAATGAGTAAAAAAGCAGCAGAGATATTAGCGTCAGTTGTAAATGAAATAGAGGAGCCAGTACTAGGCCTAGCGACAGGTGGAACACCTGCAGGTATGTACAAAGAAATTATTCGTATGAATAAAGCGAATCAAGTAGATTTTAGTAAAGTAACAACATTCAACTTAGATGAATACTACCCAATCAGCAAAGAAAACAATCAAAGTTATCATTATTTTATGAAAGAGCACTTATTTAACCATGTTAATATTGATATGAATAAGACCCATGTTCCAGACGGATCAGTAGAAAATTGTGAAGAGGAAGCAGAAGCGTATGACAAGCAAGTGAGAGCTACTGGTGGTGTTGATTTACAAGTATTAGGAATTGGATCTAATGCCCATATTGCCTTTAATGAGCCAGGAGATAATTTCCCAACAAAGACCCAAAGAACTAAACTAACAAAGGAGACCATTCAAGATAACGCTAGATTCTTTGATAATAGTGAAGAGGTTCCAAAAGAAGCAATATCCATGGGAATCGGAACAATTATGAATTCAAAAAGAATAATGTTACTTGCAAGTGGAAAGAATAAGGCAGAAGCGATTAAAGCATCAGTATTAGGTGAAGTAAAACCCCAAATACCAGGCTCTATCTTACAATTCCACAAAGACGTAACCATGATTTTAGATAAAGATGCTGCAGCTGAATTACTGAAAGCACTAGAATAGTATACAACAAAACATATTTTCTATTAAATATGTCAAACATATTGACATATTTAATATCTTTTAGTATAATTAAAGTAGAAAGAATTAAATTAATAAGATAGTAAAATAGATATAAAGTGTGTAACTGAGTCATATCAGGCATAAACTTTTCCAACATATAAATGGGGGGAGTTTATGCCTTTTTTTATTACTATCTTATTAATAAGCTAAGATCAGCCATATCAAAGGAGGAAATAAAATGACAAAAACAGTTGTAACAATTAATGCAGAGGCGGGGCTTCATGCAAGACCAGCAAATATTTTTATTAAAACAGCATCACAGTTTAAATCAACAATTAAGGTTTCAAAAGAGGGTGGTGAGGATAAAGAGGTTGATGGTAAGAGATTGCTGGCAATCATGACTTTAGGTGTTAAACAAGGTGAGTCCATTAAAATTGTAGCAGATGGTGAAGATGAAAAAGAGGCTATAGCAGCCCTTGAGAAAATAGTTGCAAATGATTTCGAATAAAGAGATCACAAAACTTGCCGTTGCCTATATTGAAAAGTTAGGTGGGGCAGATAACTTAGAGAATATCGATTCTTGTATAATAAGATTACGCTTAATTGTTAAAGACCCTTCAATCATTAAAGATAGTGACATGAAGGCGTTAGGAGCATTAGGGGTAATTCGTCCAAGTAAAAGGAGTGTTCAAGTTATTATAGGAACAAATGCAGACTTAATTGCAGAAGAAATGAAACGACTAGTTTAAATGATTAACTTGGGCATGAACTCTTTAGCTATTTAAAAGTAGAGGGGTTATGCCCAAGTTTTCATCTCAACATACAGGGAATTATAGAAGGAGATGTGAAATGGAAACATTAAGAGGGATAGGGGCTTCAAAAGGAGTCGTAATTGGTAAGGCACTAGTCATGAAACAAGAAAAAGTGCTTATGGAAAAAACCACGACTAGGTCATCAGATGAAGAAATTGAAAGACTAACAAATGCTTCAGATGAGGCTACTAAAGAGCTCAAAGAATTAGAAACATATGCGGCAGAACATGTTGGTGAAGATGAGGCAGCTATTTTTGAGGTTCATCAAATGATGATTATGGATGGAGAACTGACAGACAGAGCCAAGGAAATAATCGTAGAAGAAAAGACCACAGCAGAGTATGCTATGCAGCAGACAAGTGATGAATTTTCATCCTTATTTAAAAGCATGGATGATCCCTATATGCGAGAACGAGGCGTAGACATTGAAGATATCTCTAAAAGAATGATTAATATTATGACGGGTGCCAAAGAGCAAAGTTTAGCAAGTTTAAAAGAACCTGTTATAATTGTTACAAAAGATTTGTTGCCATCAGATACAGTGCAAATGGACAAGAAGAATGTTCTTGGAATCATCACTCAAATAGGCAGCAAAATGTCTCATTCATCAATTATTGCTAGAACCATGCAAATCCCTGCAGTTGTGGGTGTAGAAAATGTTTTTGACAAGATAAAAGATGGGGATGAAATGATCTTAGACGGCTTAGATGGTAATATATTTATTAATCCCGGAGAAGACCTTAAAAACCAGTGGACCCAAGAACAAAAAAGATATGAGGATCGATTAGAGGGTCTAAATAAGCTTAAGGGAACTAAAAGTATTACAAAAGATGGTGTGGAAATTAAAATCAATGCCAATATAGGGTCACCACTAGATGTAGAAGGTGTTCTTGAAAATGATGCGGAAGGAATAGGACTGTTTCGTAGTGAGTTTTTATATATGCATAGCAATACAATGCCAAGTGAAGAATCACAGTTTCATGCTTACCGAACAGTACTTGAGCAAATGGAAGGAAAACAAGTTATTATAAGAACCCTAGATGTTGGCG
>CAZLPH010000113.1:0-7738 GCA_964561345.1 uncultured Candidatus Epulonipiscium sp. | reverse complement strand
TTATTAAATAAAGGAGTGGGCAGATGTCATATATAGCATTATATCGTAAATATCGCCCTAGAAACTTTAGTGATGTGGTCGGGCAAGATCATATTGTTAGGACTCTAGGTAACCAAATCAAATCAAATCGTGTCTCCCACGCTTACTTATTTTGTGGCACAAGAGGTACAGGTAAGACGTCAGTTGCAAAAATATTTGCAAAGGTTGTTAACTGTGAAAATATTTCGGCTGAAGGTGAAGCCTGTGGAGAATGCTCTGCATGTCTTGAAATACAAGCAGGACGTAGCATGAATATTATTGAAATAGATGCAGCATCTAATAATGGTGTTGATAATATAAGAGAAATTAGGGAAGAAGTTAGATATGCCCCTACACAAGGGAAATATAAGGTATATATAATCGACGAGGTGCATATGCTTTCAACAGGGGCATTTAATGCACTTTTAAAAACCCTTGAAGAGCCGCCGAGTCATGTTATCTTTATTTTAGCAACCACAGATCCCCAAAAGATTCCAGTAACGATTTTATCCAGGTGCCAGCGTTTTGATTTTAGACGAATAACAACACCCGATATAACAAGAAGACTAGAATATTATATGGAACTTGAGGAAATTGAGGTAGAGCGGGAAGCGACAGAATATATAGCCTATCTTGCAGATGGTGGCATGCGTGATGCCCTTAGTGTGTTAGACCAATGTATCTCTTTTTATTTTGGTGAAAACATTACACTTGGGAAAGTACTTCAATTGCTTGGGGCAGTGGATAAAAAGGTCTTCTTTGAACTCACCCAGGCCGTTGTTAGTGGGGACAGTCAAAAAGCTATTAATATTTGCGAAGAGATTAATACCCAAGGTAGGGATATTCATCAATTTGTACTCGATGCTATTGTTCATTTTAGAAACTTGCTCGTTGCAAAAAACACATCAGATCCTAGGAGTATTTTAGATTATTCATCTGACTATGTTGACCAACTAACAGAGCAATCCAAAGAAGTAAACGTAATAAGCTTAATGCGGTATATTAGAATTTTCTCTGATTTAGATGTGGCTATGAAGGGTGCAAGTAAGCCTAGAATACTCCTTGAAGTATCACTTCTTAAACTATGTGAACCATCTATGGAGATATCTCAAGATGCTGTTTTAGATCGTCTTGCTATGTTAGAGCAAAGGGCTGATGAAGCCCCTAAGCAGGTGGTCTATGTTCAAGAGGGTGGATCTCAAGAGGCAATAGAAGAGAAGGTTGAAGAACCTAAAGTTAAGCCTAAAGCAGTCCCAGAAGATATTAAGAAATTAACAAAATCCTGGGAGCCTATAAAGTCTAGCCTAAGCCAAATGCATAAGAGTTTTTTAACAGATGTAAAGGCAGGTTATCTAGAAGATGCTATATTTTATCTGATTTTCCCTAATAATGGGCTTTTGCAAGTGAGCCAAAAAAGTCATGATGAGCTAATTAGGGAAGCTTTAGAAAAAGCAGCCGATAAAAGTGTGGTTATAAAATATGTTACCCTAGAGGAATATGAAGAAAAATACAAACAAATCTATGGGCCCAGACCAGGGGTTACAGAAGAAACAAAAGATATCAATGAAACCATAAAGATAGCCAGAAAGACAATCCAATTTCCCATAGAAGTGGAATAAAGGATTGATTAAATACAACTAAATTATAAAAACAATAGGAGGAAGACAATGAAGAATTTCGGTGGAATGCCTAATATGAACAATTTAATGAAGCAAGCAAAAAAAATGCAAAAACAAATGGAAAAAACCCAAGCAGAATTAGAAAATAAAGAAGTAACAGCAACAGCAGGTGGTGGTGTTGTAGAGGTGGTTGTAACAGGTAAAAGAGAGTTAAAATCAATTACAATTGACCCAGAAGTAGTGGATTCAGATGATGTAGAAACCCTTGAAGACTTAGTCATGGCAGCTGTTAACGAAGGACTTCGCCAAGCAGAAGAACTTACAAATAAAGAAATGGCTAAGGTAACAGGAGGTATGGGACTTCCAGGGGGTATGTTTTAGTGAGTAATTATGGGAACCAAATGGTTGCACTGATTGAGGAGCTTTCCAGATTACCTGGAATAGGCGCAAAATCAGCCCAGCGTTTAGCCTTTCATATTATTTCTATGCCAAAAGAAAAGGTAGAGCGTCTAGCGGCAGCTATAGTCGTTGCTAAGGACCAGATTAAATACTGTAAATCTTGCTGGACAGTAACAGATAATGAGCTTTGCTATATCTGCCGAGATGATAGTCGTAACCGCAAGGAAATTATGGTTGTAGAGGATTCAAGAGATATGGCGGCATATGAAAAAACAAAGGAATTCAAAGGCCTATATCATATTCTTCACGGGGCAATTTCACCTATGATGGGTGTGGGGCCTTCTGATATTCGCATTAAAGAATTACTAGAACGCATTCAACAAGAAGATGTAGATGAAGTAATCTTGGCGACAAATCCTAACATCGAAGGTGAAGCAACAGCTATGTATATTAGTAAGTTACTAAAGCCTTTGGGGATTCGTACCACTAGAATTGCCCATGGTGTACCTGTTGGCGGCGATTTAGAATATATAGACCAAATGACTTTACTTCGGGCCCTTCAAGGCCGAAGAGATTTTTAGATAATAAATAGCTGGCATACAATAAACTAATCCATCGGTTTATTGTATGCCACTTTTTTGTTGAATAAGGCTATAGTCTAGTATAATATATAAGGTATATAAGAATATTAAATGGAGCAAGTTTGTTTTTATTATGATAAAACAGAAAAGTAGGGAAAATATGAGGAAGAATCTAAAAAGGGCTAGTGTTTCTATGACAATATTAATAATTATAATTATTGGTGTTAGTTATATCAACCACAAGATACAGTTGCGGAAAGAAAATCACTTATTTATTCCCATTGGGAAAATGGTAGAAGTAGGTGGACATCATATCCATATCTATACAGAAGGTCAAGGTAGTGAAAGCTTAATATTTATGTCTGGTGGTGGCACAAGCTCACCAGTTCTGGATTTTAAAAGCCTATATTCTTTACTAAGTGATGACTACAAAATTGCAGTAGTAGAAAAAGCAGGCTATGGTTTCAGTGACAACTCAAATGATAACCGGGATATTGATAGCTTGTTAAAGGAGACGAGAGAAGGCTTACGAATGGCTGGATTACAACCCCCATACATATTATTCCCCCATTCAATGTCAGGAATAGAGGCATTATACTGGGCCCAACACTATCCAGAAGAGATCAAAGGAATTGTAGGTCTTGACATGGCAGTGCCACAAGCGTATGACGCATATGAAATTAATTCTTTTATGCTCAGACTAGCAAGTTTTGGTTCAAAGATTGGGATTACAAGATTCATTCCATCAGTGGTAAATGATTCTGCTGCCATTAAATATGGAAGCTTGACCAAAGAAGAAAAAGATCAATACAGGGCTGTTTTCTATAGGAGAACATTAACAAAGCCAATGTTTAAAGAAATTAAGGAGATTAAAACAAGTGCAAAAAGGGTCGGAGAAAACAATATACCAGATGTCCCTATTTTATTGTTTATTTCAAATGGAGAAGGGACAGGTTGGAAAGCAGAAGATTGGATTGACTTTCAATTGGCTTATATTAAGGATAAGATAAGAAATAAGGGCATAAGGCTTAATTGTGGGCATTATGTTCACGATATTGAATATGAGACAATTGCAAAGGGGAGTAAGGGCTTCATAGAAGAGATAGGTAAGGCAAAGTAAAAAAGGTAGCAATCATTCATTAAATTATGATTGCTACTTTTTTTTAGAGTGATTGATATAATTCAAGATCTAAGGGATTGTTATCAGTAAACATTTCTGGATTAACCGCCAGCATCTTAAACAATAAATCTGTCATGGCAACAGTATCACAAATTCGTACCGTGGCATCCCCAAATTTTCCAAGTCTCATAACACCTTTTTCAATAAAGAAATCATCGACCTTCCAGTAGTGTTCAGACCAAGACAAACCATGGTGTCTGAAAGAAGGGACTTCAATCTCAGTACCATCAGCTAATACGGTATATAATATCTCAGGTTCAGTTGATAGTCTACCAGGAATATCGGCCCATTCTTCTACACCGTGTATAAAAGTATTTCTTTTTAAGTCTACGCCAATGAGCATGATTGTTGCTTTATGATCGAGTAATTTACCATAAGGAGATTTCCGGGAACAAGGTGTATCGAAGAGATGGTCGTCCTTGATGAAATCTTCTTTTCCCTTACCTATTGCCCCGACAGAATGGGTTGGGTGTAGTGAACGTACAACGCCCTTTCTTTTTCGAAAAAGCTCAGGAAGTATTCCTATACAGGAAGGGGAATCTTCCACATAAAACTTTGGGTTATTGGCATTGATGTCTGCCCAGGTGTGTGTGGGTAGTGATAACAAGCCGTCTTCCATATAATCTGACAGGGCATCTAGAACAGTATCGGCTCGGCCCTCTACGTCTCCTATGCTTTTTAGTGATGCATGGACAAAAAGCGTGCCAGTGTTGTCTATCTTTAATGCCTTTAGTTGGTCTAAAAGAGTTTCTTTTGTGTGCATTGTAATCCTCCTAAGTTTATAATGTATCAATTATATCATAATAATATGAAAACAAATCGTCCTAGGGAAAAGAAATGCGAGATATTTAATCTTTAAGTAAAAGATCATTGGCAATACTCACGGATTCCCTAGCATCTCTAGCATAGAAATCTGCCCCAATCATATGGGCATAACTTTTGGTTAAGACAGCCCCCCCAACCATGACCTTACACCCGGGGCACTCCTCTCTTAAGGCCTGGATAGTCAGCTCCATATTCTTAACAGTGGTTGTCATTAAGGCGCTTAAACCCACTAGGGGGATATTTTCTTTTTGGACGATTTCTATAACCTTTTCAATAGGAACATCTTTTCCAAGATCATAAACATCATAGCCGTAGTTTTCAAGGAGTACCTTTACAATATTTTTTCCAATATCGTGAATATCTCCCTTGACAGTTGCCAGGGCTATCTTGCCCTTTTCTATAGGTGTCTCGTGGCTATTGGTCTTAATCATGTGCTCTTTAATGACTTCAAAAGCCCTTTTAACAGCTTCAGCAGACTGTATTAGCTGGGGAAGGAAAATATCCCCAACTTCATACTTTTCCCCCACAATATCAAGGGCAGGTATAAGATAGGTATCAACAATTTCAAGTCCTGTTGTGCTTTCTAAAAGGTCTTGTACAATCATGCCACTTTCCTCTTTTAGGCCACTTATAATAATTTTTTTCAAGTCTTTTTCAGTATTTTCGGTAGAAGAAGTTTGGGCTGCAGGTGTAGGTGTTAGACCTGAGTAAGACTGGATGTAGGCATTACTGTCTTTATCATAGTTCCAAAGCAAATTAAAGGCGGCTACAGTGCTAATCATATCCTCTTCCATAGGATTTAAAATAGGAGTATCCAGGCCTGCTCCTAAGGCTGTGGCTAAAAAGGTCCTATTTAGAATTCCCCTAGATGGTAGGCCAAAGGAGATGTTACTAACACCTAGTGTTGTCGGAACCCCAAGTTTCTCTTTAACTAGTCTAACAGCGTCAACTGTTTCTTTAACCTCTTTTTGCTGGGCAGAGGCTGTTAAAACCAGGCAGTCAACGATAATATCTTCTTTGGGAATGCCGTAGCTCTCAGCCCTTGCAACAATATGCTCTGCAATAGCCAGTCTTTCTCTGGCAGTATTAGGTATTCCATTCTCATCAAGGGTTAGGGCAATAACAAGGCAACCGTATTTCTTAACAATGGGAAATATTTTATCCATAATAGCATCTTCCCCGTTAACAGAGTTAATAATAGGGCGGCCGTTACAAACCCGGGCCCCAGCATCAATTACTTCAGGTTCTACACTATCAACTTGAAGGGGAAGGTTAACGATTCCTTGGATTTCTTTAATGGCTTGTACCATAAGGACTTTCTCATCTATTTCAGGTAGGCCAACATTGACATCTAGGATGTGGGCGCCCTTTTCTTTTTGGTTAATGGCTTCTTTTAAGATATAGTCCATATTGCCTTTTATTAAGGCAGCCTTAAGCAGCTTCTTCCCTGTTGGGTTGATTCTTTCCCCAATGACTTTAACCTCCTGGCCTAGGATTTCTGTCCGGGTTGAGGAGCTTGTAGCAGAAATAGGCTTTCCCTTAGGTTTAAGGGGAGTTAATGAGTTTAGGGAGTCCTTTAAGGCAGTAATATGTTCAGGCGTGGTCCCGCAACATCCTCCAAATATAGTAGCCCCAAGGTCCGCCATTTCTTTCACATAGGTTGAAAAATCTAAGGCAGTTACATCAAAGAATGTTTCGTTATTAACAAGTTTAGGAAGGCCAGCATTAGCCTGTACAATAACAGGTATCTTTGCATATTCAAGAATCTTAGGAAGTAGGGGCATCATTTCTTCAGGGCCTAGGGAGCAGTTAATTCCAAGGGCTGATACCCCAAGGTTTTGAATGATGTTAACCATAGTAAGAGGGTCTGTTCCTGTTAGAGTTCTTCCGTTTTCTTGAAAGGTCATTGTACAAATAACAGGTAGGTGGCAGTTTTCCTTAGCAGCCAGTATGGCAGCCTTAGCCTCATAGGTATCTGACATTGTTTCGATTAAGATTAAGTCAGCACCGGCCTTGGCCCCTATAACAACCTGGTCCTTAAAGGCATCATAAGCATCTTCAAAGCTTAAGTTGCCATATGGCGCCATAAGTTGCCCAAGAGGGCCAATGTTTAAGGCAACAAGCTGATCACCAGCAGCTCGCTTAGCAATTTTGACGCCGCTTGTAATAATATCTTCTAGTTTATATTCAGTATCTGAAAATTTAAATCGATTGGCGCCAAAGGTGTTGGTTGTTAGAACCATAGCCCCAGCATTGATATATTCAGTATGGATTTTCTCAATAACATCAGGTGCTAGAATATTATAAGTTTCTGGCAAGTCCCCAGCTTTCATACCAAAGGCTTGTAGCATGGTTCCCATAGCCCCATCAAATATAATAAAATCATTAAAATCTAAAGCTTTACCCATTGTATTTCGCCCTCCTAAATGAACAATTTTGTTTATTACATCCCTTGCATTTAATAACGTCAGCATCAGCCTTTTCTTTTTGCCATCCAATAATCGCAGTTACTGATTTTCTAGGTAGCATAATACTGCTATCATTTACTGTTAGGCCCATTCTGGGATAGGTTCTTAGGACCTGGGCAATGGGTTTTTGTAAACTTATTGGTAGGTCCCCATAACCAGGGCTAAAGCGGCTAGTAATATTGTAGCCATGGTTTGCGGCCTCTTTGCGGACCTCTTCTTGAACCTCATCACACAAGGCCTCAATGGCTGTAGAGGCGCAGGCATCTAAAATTAAGCTTTTTGTTACATCTACTTTAGAATAGTAAGCAATTCTCATATCTACCTCAAGTCCTAAAGAGGCTGCCATTAGAACACACTTATTAGATTTAGCCAGGTGACTTGCAATATCCTTACTTTCCATAGTTAAAATAGTATTTTTAAGGCTAATGGTATTTTCTCTTTTATCTAAATCAAAGACATTATAAACATATTTATTGGCCATGAGATTGTCGATTTCTAAAAGACAGGCGTTTAGTAGTTGTTCGGTGTTATTATCAATCCCTTGGTTAGTGTGGCCAAGATACCTTAGAATTTCAAGCTTATCTATTATCATGTTAAAACCTCCAGTTTAAGATATATTACATTGTATCACAATAGAAAGCAAGAGAT
>CAZLPH010000112.1:0-7804 GCA_964561345.1 uncultured Candidatus Epulonipiscium sp. | reverse complement strand
TTTAAGTCTTTCAGTCTCTATTCTTCTCATTCTTGAATTACCATATGTAGATGTGGTAATCATACCCGCTTGATGAGAGTTTAGAGACACTGCTGGGTAACCCATTTCTATAAGTGTCATTGCTAAAAGGGCTACTGATTGTTGTTCCCCTGTTGCAAGAAGCATATCCATTTCCCTTTTAGATGGTTTTGCACTAATTTCTGCCGCCTTGGCTATTAGCTCATCTGTGGTGTCACCTTGGGCAGATAATACAACAACAACCTCATTACCGGCATCATAAGTCTTTATAATTCTCTTAGCTACATTTCTTAGTTTTTCCGTATCGGCTACAGAACTTCCACCAAATTTTTGTACAATTAACATGTTATTTCCTCCCAATAATTATGGTCTAAATAATTCATCCATTATTGTGTGACCTTCAAATATGTCCTTACCCGTTTGCCCTGCATAAGTTTCACCGTAACTTGCATTAGCATCTAGTAATTTCCCGCCTTTTCTATAAATCATATAAGGCACTGGGTTCATTGTATGCGTTCTAATACGAAGTGGTGTGGGATGATCTGGTATAACAAGCATTCTATAGTCCTCACCCGCATCATCTAATGCCTGTTTAATAGGAATAATAATCTTTTCATCAATTAATTCTAGTGATTTTACCTTACCTTCCATATCTTGTTGATGACCACATTCATCTGGTCCTTCAAGGTGGACATATACAAAGTCTTTCCCGTCTTTTAGAAGGGTATTAATTGCAGCATCCGCCTTACCTTTGTAATTGGTATGGACATTACCTGTTACACCTTCAACGTCAATAGACTCTAAACCTGCCCCTATGGCAATCCCTTTAATTAGATCAACTGCTGAAATAACAGAACCCGCTACATTGTACTTATCAGCAAAAGATGACAGGTTAGGTTTTGTTCCTTCCCCCCATAACCAAATGGCGTTGGCCGGATTTAGACCTCTTTTTTTACGTTCCAAATTGACTGGATGATTATTTAGCAAATCATAACTCTTCTTCATTATATCCCATATATAGTCAGAATTCATACCCTTTGGCTTAAATTCTCCAATGGTTTTTCCAAGGATATCATGTGGCGGCGTAAGGGTTACATCTACGCTACCATTTTCCCATACCAAAATATGTCTATAGCTAACACCTGTATAAAACTTTCTAATCTCATCACCATAAGCATCTTCAACTGCTTTTATAAGAATATCTGACTCTTTTGTCGTAATCTCATCTGCACTATGGTCTAACATTCTCTTATCTTGGTAGTTTGCTTCCTCTTCTGAAACTGTGACCACGTTAACCCTATAGGTTACATCTGATTCTTTTAAATCAATCCCAACGCTAATTGCCTCTAAAGGACTTCTTCCAAAATTATATACCCTAGGATCATAGCCCATTATTGATAAGTTTGCTGTATCACTACCTGGCAAACACCCTTGCGGGACTGTTGTCGCCATCCCTATTGTACTATAAGGCGCCATAGCATCTATGGCTGGGGTTTTTGCAAACTCTATTGGTGTTTTACCCCCTAGGGCCTCAATAGGCTCATCTGCAGCACCATCTATTAGTATCACAACATGTTTCATTTAAATCCCTTACCCTTCAATATGAATGCTACTGATTACATATGCATTTTCTTTTAGTTTCTCAAATCTTTCTTTTTGAACGCCTTCTTTAGCTTCACTTGTAAGGAAAGCTAACTCACCTTTTAACCCATCATGCTCAATCCATTTGACATCTGGGAAAAGTTCTTGAACTTTAGCCTCTACTCCGTCTTCTTTTTGTACCCTGACAAAATAAGATGCTGGCACATCTGCAGGGTTCATCATCTCAATGGTTTTTGTGCTCCAATGAGAAATAATATTAATCCCCTTATGTTTAGAAGCTTCAACAATATCTGCAACAACCGCACTAGCCGTTGGCAACTTACCCGCTCCTTGTCCGTAGAACATTACCTCGCCAATCACATTCCCTTTAATATGGATTGCATTAAAGACATCTTGAACTGGGGCAAGGGGATGTTTCATCGGAATCATAACTGGTGATACTGTGGCAAATATTTCATTTTTTTGTTTTTTACATCTTCCAAGAAGCTTGATTGTATAGCCCATTTTACTGGCATATTCCATGTCTTCTTTGCTTATTCTTGTAATTCCCTCAGTTGGAATTTCTTCAAAATTCACTTGTCTTCCAAATGCTAAAGAAGATAAAATTGCTATTTTACGGCAGGCATCATGACCTTCTACGTCAGCTTCTGGATTTCTCTCAGCATAACCTAAGTCCTGAGCCTCTTTAAGAACTTCTTCGAATGGTCGTCCTTCTTGTTCCATCTTTGTTAAGATAAAGTTTGTTGTACCATTTAATATGCCTGTAATCTCATATATTTCATCTGCTGTTAAAGACTCATTAAGAGGACGTATAATTGGAATACCACCGCCAACACTTGCTTCAAATAAGAAGTTTACGCTATTTTCTTTAGCCAGTTTAAGTAAGCTTGCACCGTACTTTGCTACGAGTTCTTTATTTGATGTTACAACGCTTTTGCCACTCTCAAGAGACGCTTTTACAAAAGAATAAGCCGGCTCAAGTCCGCCCATTACCTCAACCACAATGTCCACGTCTTTATCATTAATAATGTCATTAAAATCCTTTGTTATAACACCCTCCATTGGGTCCCCTGGAAATTCTTTAAGATCCAAGACATGCTTAATGGTAATCTCATGCCCTGCCCGCTTATCAATGCTTGCTTTATTTGTGTTAATAACCTCAACTACCCCAGATCCTACTGTTCCATACCCTAATATTGCTATATTCATTATTCTTCCCCCTACTCTTTTGATAAAATGTTTATATTTCGAACTGCATCTACGGCATGTAATGTTTCTAACAGTTCTTCTAGTTGCTTATGCATTGTTGCCGTTTCCATGCAGATATTAATATGTGCAATTCCATGTATTGGAATCATTTGGTTAATTGTTAGGACATTAGCGCCTGTATCCGCAATTAAATTAAGAACATCAGATAATTTGCCAGCTTGATCTTCAAGCTCTATTAAAATTGTAATTGTTTGCCCCCTTGATTTTTCATAAAAGGGAAAGATAGAGTCTTTATATTTGTAAAATGAACTACGACTTATGTCAACCTTCTCCGTTGCTTCTTGAACCGTTGCAACTTTCCCCGTTTCTAACAATTGTTTGGCTGCAACAACACTCACAAAAACATCTGGCAAAACATCTTTACTGACAATATAGTACTGTATTTTTTTTTTCATAAACCGCTCCTTGTGCGCCGGTGATGTACATCTGTTTTTCATATAGAGAATATAACATATGCATACACATAAATCAAGTTACTCCTACCTAAAAATCTTGTATTATGTAAATTATATCAATATGCACAACTAGCCTAATATTACAGGTTATTTTTATGCACTTTTATGGGTGAAATCCATTAAAAAAAAGAACTAATAGATTTTCCTATTAGTTCTTTTAGATTTATTCTTCAACTATTTTATTAATGACATCATAATCCTGGCGGCTTATAAGTTTATCAATGTCTAACAAAACAATGATACGATTATCTTGCTTTGCTATTCCTTCAACATACTGATCACCTGAGTTAATAATGGCTGGTGCACTCTCTATATCATCTTTTGGGATGTTAAGTATTTCTGAGACGCTATCCACTATAAAGCCTATGTTCATTTGTGATGTTCTAATGACAATAATTTTAGTCTCTTCATCAACTTCTTTTTCCACCATATTAAAACGCTTACTTAGATTGTATATAGGATGAATATCACCACGCAAATTAACAATACCTTCTATATAACTGGGTCCATCAGGTACCGGGCGTATTTCTTGATGAAGTACAATCTCAACCACTCTTGTAATATCAATGCCATACTCTTCTTTCCCTAGCTTAAATATTGCAATCTGTCTCATTCTACATCCTCCTATTCATCGGTTTTATGAATCCAGGCTAAATAGGCATTCATAAATACATCTATTGATCCGTCCATAACAGCACTAATATTTCCCATCTCTTGATTGGTCCGATGGTCTTTTATCATGGTATATGGATGAAAAACATAAGATCTTATCTGACTACCCCAGCCTATTTCCTTTTTTTCACCGCGGATGCCATCTAGTTTAGCCATACGCTCTTCTTCTTCTCTTTCAAATAACTTTGCCCGTAACATTTGCATAGCATTTTCACGGTTTTGGATTTGGGACCGTTCATTCTGACATTGAACCACAATACCTGTTGGTACGTGGGTCATTCTTACTGCCGAGTCCGTTGTATTAACATGCTGGCCACCAGCACCTGTAGACCGGTAAGTGTCAATACGAACATCTTCCATGGCTATAGCCACATGTATATCATCTGTAATTTGAGGAATAACATCACAAGATGCAAAAGATGTATGCCGACGGCCTGATGAATCAAAGGGTGAGATGCGAACAAGCCTATGAATACCCTTTTCTGATTTTAAATAGCCATAGGCATTATCACCATCAATTTTAAGGGTAACAGACTTCACCCCTGCCTCATCTCCAGGTAGATGATCTAAGACCTCCACCTTATACCCCTGAGCCTCTGCCCACCTGGTATACATACGTAGGAGCATAGCAGCCCAATCACAAGCTTCTGTACCACCTGCCCCTGCATGGATGGATAGTATGGCATCATTGCTATCATACTCACCATCTAGCAAGGTACTAATACGCATTCTTTCATAGTTAGCAAAAAACACCTTGGCCTCTGACTTGGCTTCACCGGCAATCTCCGGGTCATAATCTTCAATTGCCATCTCAACTAGGGTAACTGTATCTTCATATTCTCCCATTAATTTATTATAGACACCAATTCTATCTTGTATGGCTTTAATCTCCTGGAGGATCTTTTGAGCTGCATCCATATCATCCCAAAAGTCTGGTGCACCCGAATCCTTTTCCATTGCCGTAAGTTTAACCTTTAAGCCAGCAATGTCAAAGAGAGTTCCCCATCTCTTGTAATTTTTCTTGGTAAGGCTGTAATTCTGATGCTATTTGTTCCAGTTCTAACATACGATCAACTCCTTTAGTTTCTACCACAGCAATGCTTATACTTCTTGCCACTGCCACATATACAAGGTTGATTTCTACCTATCTTTTCTTCTGAGCGTGTTACTGGTTGCTTAGCAATACTATCATCTTGCTGGTTTGTAGCAGTTGGCTGAACCACATGCTCACGTTTGATTTCTTGGTCTTCTGCTATTCTAACATGATACATAGCCCTTGCTACGTCCTGCTTAATGGCATAACTCATTTCTTCAAACATCTCAAATCCTGCAAATTTATATTCTACTAATGGGTCTCTTTGGCCATAAGCCGTAAGCCCAATACCTTGGCGCATTTGCTCCATATTATCAATATGATCCATCCACTTTTGGTCAATAATCTTAAGGAGTATTACCCGCTCGATTTCACGTACTTGACCACCTAGCTCCGATTCCCTATCATTATATAGTTTCTCTGCCGCTGTATATAAAGTATCTACAACACCTTCGGCTGTCATATCTTCCCTGTCATCCTTGGAAAATGTAATGCCTTCTAAAGGAATCATTGGATATAAGGTTTCCATCACACCTTCTAAATCCCACTCCTCTGCAAATTCAATGCCAGCCACATAGGATGCCACAGTATTTTCAATAACATCTTTAACCATACCTAGGATGTTTTCTTTAAGGTCTTCATTTCGAAGAGACTTGTATCTCTCATCGTATATTACTTCTCGCTGCTCATTCATAACCCGGTCATACTCAAGCAGATGTTTACGCATGCCAAAGTTATTACTCTCAACTTTCTTTTGAGCCCTTTCAATTGCTGTTGAAAGGATCTTATGTTCAATTGGCTCATCATCCGGCAACCCTAATGTATCAAACATCTTTAAGGTTGCTTCAGGTGTAAAGAGTCTCATTAAATCGTCTTCAAGTGAAAGGTAAAATCTTGAATCCCCTGGGTCCCCTTGTCTACCTGCACGTCCACGTAATTGGTTATCAATACGCCTTGATTCATGACGCTCTGTTCCGACAATCTTAAGACCACCCAGTTCTATTACGCCTTCTTCAAGCTTTATGTCTGTCCCACGACCGGCCATATTGGTGGCAATGGTTACGCTATTTAGCATACCCGCAGATGAGACAATCTCTGCTTCTTTTGCATGATATTTAGCATTAAGTACTTGGTGGGTAATACCACGTTTTTTAAGAAGTCCACTTAAAACCTCTGATGTATCAATATTAACCGTACCTACTAGAACAGGTTGGCCTTTTGCATGAGCCGCTTCAATATCATCAACAACAGCTTCAAATTTTGCTTTTTCAGTTTTATAGACAATGTCTGGTCTGTCGTTACGGATCATAGGCATATTTGTTGGGATAACAATAACGTCCATGGCATAAATGTCACGGAACTCCCCTTCCTCCGTTAAAGCAGTACCTGTCATACCGGATTTTTTGTTGTATCTGTTAAAATAGTTTTGAAAGGTAATGGTCGCCAAAGTTTGACTCTCCCTTTGAACCTCTACCCCTTCTTTTGCCTCAATTGCTTGGTGGAGCCCATCAGAATAACGGCGTCCTGCCATTAAACGTCCTGTAAACTCGTCTACAATTAGAATTTCACCCTCCTCACTTACAATGTAGTCTTTTTCTACATGCATTGTGTTATGAGCTTTTAAAGCAATATTAATATGGTGCTGTATGTCCATATTCTCTGCATCAGCAAGGTTTTCTAGGCCAAAATATTGCTCAGCCTTTTTAACACCTTCTGCTGTAAGGGTTACTGTTTTTTGCTTTTCATCAAAGATAAAGTCTCCTTCTTCTTCAATCTCTTCACGCATAAGGGTATTCATGGCGTTTTCTTCGCCAAGAAGACGGCCTTTTTTTAGACGGCGCACAAAAATATCCGCTGCCTTGTATAAATGGGTTGATTTTGAACTACTCCCAGATATAATAAGCGGCGTTCTAGCCTCGTCAATTAAAACAGAGTCAACCTCATCAATAATTGTATAGTGTAAGTCTCTTTGAACCATTTTATCAGCATAAAGTACCATGTTATCACGTAGGTAATCAAAGCCAAATTCGTTGTTTGTACCATATGTGATATCACATTCATAGGCCTCTCTTTTAAGGTCATTCTCCATCTGGCTTACAATACACCCTACGGTTAAGCCTAGGAATTTATGGACCTGTCCCATTTCATCTGAGTCACGTTGTGCAAGATAATCGTTAACTGTAACAACGTGAACGCCTTTGCCTTCTAGGGCATTTAAGTAAGCTGGCATTGTGGCAACCAAGGTCTTACCCTCACCTGTTCTCATTTCTGCAATACGTCCATGATGAAGGATAATTGCGCCTATTATTTGAACACGGAAATGCTTGATGCCAAGAACTCGAAAAGCTGCCTCTCTTACGACGGCATATGCCTCTGGTAGAATATCATCTAATGTCTCCCCATTACTTAAACGGTTTTTGAATTCCGCTGTTTTTGCTTGTAGCTGCTCATCTGTATATCCTTGCATTGTCAGGTCAAATGATTCTACCGCGTCTACAATAGGTTCAATTCTTTTTATTTCTCTTTGGCTATGTGAACCAAAAATTTTACTAAATATCGATTTCAATAATGCCACCTTCTTCATTGGTTTTTTATTTTATTGTTAACTAATATAAGTTTATAAATACTATTTATTTCTTTCATTTTACCATGTTTAAGTATATCAAACATTATGCCTATTTACAACTAGCTTATT
>CAZLPH010000111.1:5335-7992 GCA_964561345.1 uncultured Candidatus Epulonipiscium sp. | reverse complement strand
AAGGATAGAAGGAAGTGACATCTATGCCTATATTATCTATGTTCTACGGAATAATCGTTACTATGTATCATGAAAAAGGTGGTAAGCACCACTCACCACATATCCATGTTAAATATAATGAATATAACGCTGTATACTCACTCGACGGAGACCTTCTCGGTGGCAGCCTCCCACGTAAACAATCGCGTTTATTACTTGCTTGGATAGAATTACATGCCGATGAATTAAAAGCTAATTGGAATCTAATACAACTTGGCCAACAATTTTTTAGAATAAACCCCCTATAGGAAGGAAGTGTATGGCAATGATACTAGCTAAAGAAGTCATTTATTTAGATAAGTATAATTTACTAATTACATTTAATAATGATGAGCAGCGCATTTTTAATGGTCAACAGTTTTTTGATGATCCTTGGTTTGCACCGTTGAAGGATGTTTCTTTGTATAGGCAAGCTATAATTGTTTATGAGACAACTATTGAGTGGCCGGGTGGAATAGATATTTGTCCAGATGATTTGTATATTTTTAGTAGGCCGTACGGCAATGATAAAAGGGCTTAGCCGCAGGGCCGCCCTTTTTTGTACTTGTTTTTATTGGGCTTCGCCCATTAGTAGCCTGGGTTTGAGATGATGATGGTTCTACTGCCGCTTTCCCATTTGACGTCCATTCCTAGGCTTTGGGCGATGAATTTTATGGGGACCATGGTGGCGCCTTGTGTGATGATTGGGGGTGTGGCTAGGTCTATTATGGTGCCGTTTATGATGGCCTCTTTGTTGTTAATGGTTAGCATAAAACTTGTGTTATCTTTCTTGCCTATGATTGTTTTGCTGGATGGCTCCCAGGCTATTTCTCCGCCTAGTTGGTCGGCTATCTTGCTTAGGGGTACTAGGGTTGTTCCATTTTGAATAAAGGGATTTGTTGGGTCACACATTAGCTGATCTCCGTTTATAAATATGGCTATTTGGGGGCCTGGTGTTGCTTCTAATGCAAGCTCTGTTATAGGTTCTATGATAGCTTCTAATTCAGCCTTTATGTCACCTTCTACTGTGTCGTTATGTAGGCCGTATTCTAGCATTTTTTGGCTGTCGGTAAATCTTTGGCTTGAGGATTGTCCGCCTAGTATGACTGATATGATTCTACCCTCGTCACCCTTAGAATCTTTTACTTTTGCTGTGGAGACTAGGCAGTGCATGGCTAGGTCTGTGTAGCCTGTTTTGAGGCCGTCTGTAAAGGGTGTGGTGGTTAGGAGTTGATTGGTGTTTTTCTTAGAATAATTTTTATAGGTGCCAGTGAACTGCTTTTGGCTTGTGATTTGAATCAGTTGGTCTTCGTAGGTGTTAATGACATATTTAGATAAGAGGGCTAAATCTTTGGCTGACATTTTGTTTTGGTCCTTGTTTGCTAGGGGCATTCCGTTAGGGTTTACAAAGTATGCCGTCTCTAGGCCTAGGGATCTTGCTTTTTTATTCATCTCTAGGACAAATTCAGTTAGGCTGCCACTAACATGCTCGGCTAGGACAACGGCTGAGTCGTTTGCGGAAATAACCATCATAGAATTTATTAGCTCACTTACTGTTAAAACATCATTTTCTTTTAAACTATATGATGAGCCCCCTGTTTGGGCGGCATTTTTACTGACTTTTACCCGGTCAGTTAGGGCTATGTTTCCCTCATCTATGGCTTCCATGGTTAGGAGGTAGGTCATAATCTTAGTGGTACTGGCTATGGCTCTTTGGGCGTTACTATTTTTTTCGTATAGAATCTCTCCTGTCTTTGCGTCCATTAGGATGGCCGATGGGGCGCTTACTTCTAAGGCATGTAAGTGGCGTGGCTGGAAAAGGATGGTTATGAGAATTAGTAGGGGTAAGGCCTTCTTTGCTGTGTGTTTTATCATTTATTATTCCTTTCTTTGGATATATATGGGTTTGCCTTTATTATACGTTAGGGACTGCCTATGTTCAATGGAATCTTGGCACTCATTTTTAGAGAATTTTAGAAATAAAAAAAGGTAAGCCATTGGCTCCCTTTTTAACAACTTTTTGTATTCTATTATTTTCCCTTTACTTTAGATAATAGTTATCTGTAATCAACCTGGGTTTATTACCATTATAAATACCTACCATTTTAGTTCTGCATCTTACCTAAATCTCTCACATTACCACCTCAATATAAATTAAAGAGGGCCCGCTGGATTTGCTGGTCTTTGGTCATGACTTGTGTGCCGTCTTTGGCGCCTCTTAGGCGGCAGCTGTAGACAACGGGAAAGTACTTTCTAATGAAGGGGCCTTCGGCTAGGGCTGTCAGGGTCACGATTTGAAATCCTAGCTGGTCGGCCACAAAAAATAATGATAGATAGCTAATTTGGATAAAAAAAAGCCACGACACGGCTGGGTCATGGACTTGTGGTCATCTTATGTGTTATTGAATACGGCGTAAGATAATCTCTTGGTGTTGGGTTACCTCTTGCTCAATACGATCTAGCTGCTGCTTATTTTGTATATAGCCATCAAATAAGGCTTCTAGTTTCTGTGTGTGGGTATGTTCTATATTTGTCACCATGTTGGTGACCTTGTCTAGTTTTGTTTCAAGTCCATCTATTCTTGCGTCAACCTTACTAAAACCTTCTTGCATTTCGCTATACATCTTTGTCATGAGTTC
>CAZLPH010000111.1:0-5235 GCA_964561345.1 uncultured Candidatus Epulonipiscium sp. | reverse complement strand
TATGATTCTTCTTTAAGGGTGTTGTGAAAAAACAAGCCACAAGCTCTGATAATTAATCAGAACTTGCGGCTTGTGATCTATGCCTACTATGGTAAACTATGACTTTATATCTCTGGAACCTTGTACTTGTTAATCCGCTGGGTAGCATCTAATAGGACTGGGCAAAGCTCTAGCACCTGCTGGAACATTCTCTCTAGGTCAAGTTGTGTGTATTCATGGGCAATATTATTACGCAATCTTCTTATATTCTTAAACTCTTCCGCTGATGCAATCAGTTCTCTTTTTTCAGCCCGAAGCAGTCTGTCAATTATGCTTCCAACATTCTCAAGCTCAATTATATCAATTAAACGAAGAATCTTTTGAATTAAAATATCGCTCGTCCTGGCAAATCTAGCTGTAAGCGCCTCAAATCTATCATGCTCGTCAAAGTTATATTCTTCCTTTACCCCTATTTCCTTGCATATATCATAGGATCTTTGAAGCACCTGAGCCGAGTTATTTAGCAGTCCTAATTCTTGCTTATAAAGCGCTTTTTCATCTTTATAGTCTCTCATAGTAACACCCCTTCCCTTAAGGCAATTTTCACAAACGGTTCATCCGTATTATCTGTAATAACAATATCTATTTTCTGTTGTCCTATCTTTTCACATATTTTATCCTTAATAACCCATCCATCTATTTTATTTAACCCACCTGAAATAACAAGCAGATCAATATCCCCGCCTTTTTTTAGGTCATCCACCCGAGAGCCAAACAAATACACTGCAGCTTTCGGATCCATAGTATATATCGCATCTTTGATTGCCTTTACTTCATAAGCTTCTAACCTCATTTTAAATCGCCCCTTCTGAGTCTGTCCCTTATCTAGTATTATACTTTACAGGCCCTTGTTATTCAACATGCTTCTTTTGACTAAAAATTTCGCGCCGCTATACGCATAGGGATTTCGCCTACGCCGTAGCCCGCGGGAAAATGGCAAGTGGTTTCTGCAACATAGCTTCCTGCGTCGCTAAAAGTTGCTGAAACCACTTGCCATTTTCCCGCGCCCCCTACGGCACCCCCAAAATCTATGGTATAATTAAGCCATAACACATACCACTAGGAGGTGCACTTAATGGATTCAACTGACGACTTTAAGGAACTTGATAAGATTTTGCACACAGACGCTCCTGATGTTCGCTATATTTTTAACAATTTGGTCGGCGCCCCTAACTACCAGTATATCCACCCGGTTAAGCAGCGGCAGGTTTATGCTCTAGCGCAAGCCCTGCTAGAAGAAGACACGGAAGATCTCATTACTGATATTATTGTATTTGGCAGCACTGTCACTTTGTTTTGCGATAGTTATAGTGATATTGATATGGCGGTTCTTGGGGACTTTGAGGATTTTTCAACCCAGCTGCCTTTGTATGAGTACGGGGATGTGGATCTTTTTGGCTACAACAAAGAGGCTTTTTATGCTATTGCCAAGACCAATCATTTTTACTGTGAAATTGTAGAGAAAGGGGTGAGTGTTTATGAGCAGTTATCTACACCTAGCAAAGGCTGATTTAAAGTATGCCCATTTTGGCCTGACCCATTGCACGGATGAGGTTGATGTTAACTACGCAGCCTACCATGTCCACCAGGCCATTGAGAAGATTGCTAAGGGCCTACTTGAGATGAACGGGGAGGATATTGCCAGGCGCCTATACCGGACCCATGACATTAGTTTTTTATTGTCCCGTTTGCCTAGTGAGACCTATGTACCGCCGGTTATTTCTGAGCGGACCTTTGATATTATGCGGTGGGTTTCTGAGCCACGCTATAATGTTAACTTTAGGTTGTCTAAGGACAACGTTTATGAGATTTATGTGGATACCCTCCACTGGCTCCAGACCATTATTCCCCCTGTTGAGGGAGATCTTCTGCCAGATCCTTCGGTTAAAAGAAGGTCTAGCAAAAAAAAGCCTTATGAAAAACCAGCCCCTAAGTCGGCTAATAAAAGCCCCCGGGCTAAAAACTTTCCCAATAAGAAAAATATATCAAATAAAAAAAAGAAGAAGAAAAAGTAAAATCCCAGGGCCTAGGCCTTGGGATTTTTTCTTGTACTTATATGGATTTATATGCTGATGGTCTTATTTTGTAAATTCATTAAAGATAACACCAATTGCCATTGCCCCTGCATCTGGGTGATTTAGGCTGCGTTCCCCTAAGTAGGAGGCTCTTCCTTTTCTTGCAACAATGGTTTTGGTATGCTCTGCCCCGTCTTGTGCGGCTTTTGTGGCCATTAGGAAGGCTTCTTTTAAGTCTTTGCCCTCTTGGGCTGCAAGCTTTAGAGCCTGGGCTGCTGGAATAAGGGCGTCTAATAGGGTCTTATCTCCTAGCTGGGCCCCGCCTCTTTTTTGGACGCCAAGGGCTGCATCATTAAACATGTCGGCAATATCAGCAACTTCTAATACATCTTTGCCTTTAACACTTCGGCTAGCGGCCATAAAGGCAGATCCCCATATTGGGCCTGATGCCCCGCCGCAGTGTTCCATAATAATCATGGCGCAGCCTCTTAGGAATTTGGAACTATCACTGGTGTCAATCTCATCTATTTCCTTAAGGACAACCCGAAAGCCTTTTGCAATGGACATGCCAAAGTCTCCGTCCCCTGCTGCTGAGTCTAAGTCGCAAAAATAGACTTCATTTTCTATAATAATCTCACTTAATTTTATAACGGTGTTTTTTACATCTTGAACCCCAACACTCATCTTGTAGCTCCTCTCTATTGTTTTAACCCTGGTGTTTGAACTGGTGCATCAAGGTACTGTTTTAACTCGTCATCAAGGGCTAGGACTGTTATAGATGCCCCTGCCATATCTAAGGCTGTCATATAGTTACCAACAAAGGTCTTGTAAACCTTAATGCCTTTTTCCTCTAGTTGTTTGCCGATGCTATTATTTAGCAAGTAGAGTTCCATTAAAGGCGTTGCCCCTAACCCATTAACAATAAGGGCGCAGTCTTTGCCTTGTCCTAGGTCTAATTCTTTTAGGACTTTATCTAACATTTGCTTGGCCATTTCATCGGCTGTGCCTATTTTTTGACGCTGAATTCCTGGCTCGCCGTGGATGCCTACGCCAAATTCTATTTCATCTTCTCCAAGCTCAAAGGTGGGTGTGCCTTTAGCTGGAACCGTACAAGAGTTTAGGGCGATGCCAATACTCTTCATTTGTTTGATTGTTTTTTCGGCAAGACCCTTGACCTCTTGGAGGCCTTTGCCAGCTTCCGCTGCTGCCCCTGCTATTTTGTGGACAAACATAGTACCCGCTACCCCTCGCCTGCCAACAGTGTAGAGGCTATCTTCAACGGCTACGTCATCATTGACATATACGCATTCGACTTTGACATCATCATCTTCTGCCATTTCCGCTGCTGCTTCAAAGTTCATACAGTCACCAGAGTAGTTTTTAATAATGAGCAAGATCCCCTTGTCTGTTTGGACATCATCTAGGGCATTGTAAACTTGGGTTGTAGACGGGGATGCAAAAACATCGCCGCAGACAGCTGCTGTTAGCATGCCTGGGCCGACAAATCCTGCATGAGCCGGTTCATGGCCACTGCCTCCCCCGGATACCAGGGCTACTTTATTTGGGTCAATTTCTTTTCGCTTTATAATTTGGTACCTCGGAATGAGTGAAAGTTCTGGGTGAGCCTTTACAATCCCCTCACACATTTCAAGTACGATAGACTCTGTGTTATTTATAATTTTCTTCATTTAGAGGGCACCTCCTATTTTATCCGCTGCGCGAATAGCGCCGCAAAGATCTTCAGGTGTCACTTTAAATGGCATATTTTTCATATTGTTATCTGGGTCACAAGCTACCATGGCAACCCTCATCAGTCTTTCATCGCTTAAGTCTGTAACGCCTAGGTCTGCCAAACAAGTCGGTAGTTTAAACTCTTTACAGAAGTTAATAACTGTTGTTAATTCCTCCTGGGGGGCATTTTCTAGGACTAACTGGACAATGACACCAAAGGCTACTTTCTCACCATGGTTAACACTATGGGTTTCTTCAAGAACTGTTAGGCCATCATGTATGGCGTGGCAGGCTGCCAGGCCGCTACTTTCAAATCCAAGACCACTTAGTAAAACACAGGCTTCAATAATATTTTCTAGGCTTTTGGTTACAACATTAGCCTCACAAGCTGCTATTGCTTTGGCCCCATCTTCTAAAAGGGTATCGTAGCAAGCTTTGGCAAGGGTAATGGCTGCTTTTGTGCTTTTTCCGCCGGACATGTTATTGGCATCTGATCTCTCACAAGCTCTTGCTTCAAACCATGTTGCTAGAGCATCTCCCATTCCTGCAATAAGGAAACGTGTTGGGGCCTTAGCAATAACGGCTGAGTCTACCAAAACTAGATTAGGGTTTTGGGTAAAAAACATGTACTCTTCAAATTCCCCTTCTTCTGTATAAATAACTGCCAATGCACTGGTTGGTGCATCTGTAGAGGCAATAGTCGGCACAACGATGACTGGGTTATTGGTTATAAATGCAACTGCTTTTGCTGTGTCTAGAGATTTTCCGCCGCCTAGTCCAACAATAACATCTGCTTTTTGCTCTAGAACAATTTTCTCAAGTCTAGCGATTTCCTTTTTGGAACACTCTCCGCCAAAACCTGCATTAAAGACGTCTACCTTATCTAGGGCATCTCCTAAGGCTTCTTTTTGTCTGTCAAAATCATCTGGATGGGATACGATGACTGCTTTTTTACCATAACTCGTAATATGGTCACCCAAATCTTTCATAACGCCGCTTCCTAAAATAAACTTTGATGGTGATATCATAATTCTTGACATAGTATTACCTCCTATAGATATTTATGCTATATACTGTTTTGAATAAAGGCTTGTTTTGTGCTTTAAGGCTTAGTATTAACAAAACCTTTATCGCTTATGTACCAATTATACAATATATATCTATAAATTGCATTAGATTAAGCAATACTATACTATGATTATTAAGTTGTACTTTCTTGTTATTCTATAATAATCTTGTGGTTTTTTGTATTTTTACTTGTATCTCTTCTATTATCTCCGACTTCTTTACTAAAGAGCCTACTAAAGTAACTGGGACTTATAAAGCACATTTTTGATGCTTGCTTTAGGGAGACATTTTCATTTAGGTTTTGGTGTATATAGTCAATGGCCGGCTTTAAGATTGACTCTTCTAGATCTGGTGCTGGCTTATGGTTAGTCATTGTTTCCTT
>CAZLPH010000110.1:0-8060 GCA_964561345.1 uncultured Candidatus Epulonipiscium sp. | reverse complement strand
TAAATCAGGCTTTTCATTCATTATTAGTCTTTCTGCCTCTTCACCATTTGTTGCTTCACCTATAATCTCTATATCTAGCGCTTCCCAGTCTATAATCTTTTTTAAACCTCTAATAATAACGACTTCATCATCGGCTATCATCATTTTATACATTTTAAATATCTTCCTCCCTTTTTATGTTGTGTATTAACAAGGGTTGTAATATTGTTATAGATGTTCCTATCTGAGGTTGGCTTTTGATAGACAATCCATAGCCAGGTCCGTACTTATACCTAAGTCTATCATGTACATTTTTAAGTCCTATAGATAGCTCACTTTCTTCATATTTATAATCCATACCATCCGTACTTAAACGCTCTTCTATACCTTGAATCGTTGTTTGCTCCATCCCAATTCCATTGTCTAAGATGGTAATTAGTAGGTCCTTATCTTTGTGTTCTGCTAATATCATAACTTGACCAAATCCTCTGGGCTTAATCCCATGCACAACACAATTCTCCACAATAGGTTGTATGGATAATTTCAAAACTGAACCATCAAGATACACTTTAGGGACAGAATTTATAAACGATATCTTGTGATCATTTCTTACATTTACAAATTTAAAATAATCCTCTACCATTTCTAATTCTTGCTTTAGTGTTACAGTTTCATTCACTTCTCCAATTAAATAACGAAATTGCTTGGCCAATAAGTATGACATTTGAGCTGTTTCTTTATCTCCATTTGAAACTGAATTCATTCGAATAATTTCTAAACTATTATATAAAAAATGTGGCTGTATCTGAGTCTTTAATGCATTTAGTTCGGCTTCTTTGCTTTTAATTTGAGCTAAATATGACGTTTCAATATACTTTTTAAGCTCTTTAATCATATTATTAAAACCAGTTGATAATTGGGCCATTTCATCTGTAGAATTAACGTCTACTTCTACATCAAGATTCCCAGATTCTATTTTTTTCATGTCTTTTAAAAGTAGATTAATCGGTTTTAAAAATATTTTAGAATATATTACTGCCAGTACACAAAGGCCTATAACACAGGCAAATACGATACCATAAAGCACTTTTGTTATCATGTTAATATTGTCCATTACTTTACTATAATCGACCCTTATAACTACTTGCCAATCTGATTTTTGACTATCTTCTATGATATCTACTAGATGATCATTATTTAATTCATTTAAATAAGTCATTACATATTCAGGCTTATTAGAGTAAATACACTCTCTATTTTTATTGATTACAAATATTTCTCCCTCATCATATACGGACAACTTTTTAAAAATATTGTCTATCATTTTAATATCAATATCCATATAGAGAGTCCCCATAATCTTTTCATGACCAATGGGTTCAGATAAATCGTAATAATTTCTTCCTAAAGTAAATACTTTGTTTTTCTTGTATAGAAAATACCTATCTTCATGGGTAGGCGTAATAATTAAATCCCCTTTTCTTTTAACATTACTTTTATGGCCTACTATATTTAAGAACTGGTCTCCACTTGCTAATGAATTGTTTTTACGTGATGCATAATAGTATTCCCCATCTTCTTCTACAAAAACGGCATTCATAATATATTTATCTAGCGAAATAATCAGTCTTGTAAAGCTTGCAAGATCCAAACGTTTCCTTAAGTTCGATGCTTCTGATCCATCTGTCTCTTTTAATATACGTGCAAGCCCTTGACTATCATAACTTCTTACAGCGTTCTGACTTTCTTGGTTGTTATAGGTATATAACATTTTTGTTATAGCATTATAGCTATCTATGGCATTGTCTAGATTTTTAACACCATAAATAGCTACCTGCCTATAATTATCTGTTATTATATTTTCTATTTTTCTTGTAAATACTGTGCTTGAATAATAACCAATTATTATAATAGGCAAAAGACCCACAGAAATAAATGAAAAAACAAATTTTTGAAAGAGATTTAATTTTCTTTTTTTCATTTTATCCTCCTGTCTCTGGTTAGCCTTTTACAGCCCCTGCTGATATTCCTTTTATAAAATACTTTTGTAGAAAAAGAAATACTATAATAGCTGGTATAATACAAATAACTGCCCCTGCAAAAACAACTCCCCAATTGGTATTGTATTGTCCAACGAAATTAAATACTTCAACGTTAATGGTTTTCGGATTTTTCTTAGAAAGCATCAGTGATGGCATTAAGAAGTCATTCCAAATACCTAATCCATTTAAAACTACCATACTAGCAGTACATGGTGCAAGTAGTGGGAACACTATTTTCCAAAAGACTTGGAACGAGTTACACCCATCAATAGTGGCTGCTTCTTCTATTTCCAATGGGATTGTTGTTTTTATAAAACTGGTAAATAACAAGGTCCCAAACGCAACTGCTCCAGATACATATACAGTCATTGCACCTGCAAAAGAACCAAATAGCCCTATGGTTTTCAGTTGTTGAAAAAGAGAAATCATATACGCCTGAAAAGGAATCATCATGGCTCCCAAAAAATATGCGTAAATTGCTGATGTATACTTGGAAGGTCTTCTAGCAATTGCATAAGAAGATAGCGGGATAATAAGTATAATCAGTATTTCTGAAACTACCGTTAAAAAAAGTGTATTACCCATGGCCTTTAGTATTCTGGTTCTGGTAAATAAAAACTCGAAATTCCCCATATATAACCCTTTAGGTAATGCAATAGGATTTTTAAGAATTTCTCCATTTGATTTAAATGCTGACATAAAAGCCATAACAATTGGAAATATATATATAATCGTTATCATTAGCAAAACAATAAATCCAAGCACTTGGGATGCTTTTATTTTATTGCGTTTTTTAGTATTTTTATTGTTTGAACCCTTTAATATACTCATAATTGTACCTCCTTTTTGCGTAATAATGTAGATTGAAGGTAATTGACAGTAAATATTATAACAAATAAGACAACCGCTAGAGCAGTTCCGAATCCTTGCCGTCCTTCAGCAAATGCCGTACGATAGATAAGATAAGTTATGGTTTCTGATGCAAAGCCAGGCCCACCATTAGTCATTACAGCTATTTCATCAAATATTTTAAGGCCACTAATCAATGATAGTGTTAAATTAATGGTAATAGATCCCGAAAGTAGCGGAAAAGTAATATGCCAGAAGGTTTGCCACCCGCTAGCGCCATCAATGGATGCTGATTCAAGGCAATCTTTAGGGATTCCTTGTAAGCCTGCTAAATAAATAACCATATAATACCCTACTGATTTCCACACGATGGTTACAATCAGAGAATTCATAACAATACTGGGATCTCCTATCCAATCAACTGCAAATCTTCCTAATCCTATTTGTCTCAGTAGTGAATTAATAATGCCAAAATTCCAATTATACATTGTTGTCCATATAAACCCAGACACAATACCTGATATTAATACAGGAATATAAAATGCTGAACGAAATAATCCTTTAAACCAGCGCACTTTATCAAGGACAACTGCAAGGGTTAGTGAAATTATATTTGTTAATACTGAAAAGAAAATAGTCAGGTATAGGGTATTAAACATTGCTGCCCTAAATCTTTTGCTTGTTAGTATTTCAATATAATTATCAAATCCTATATAACGGTAATTCGGATTTAATCCGTCCCAGTTCGTAAATGAAAGTTTTAGACTTCCTAGGGATGGAACTATTACAAAAAATGTATATAATAGAAAGGCCGGTGCTATAAAAAACACTGCTATCTTATCTATTTTCTTAAATCTTTCTTTTAAAATCTCCATAAATCCACCTCTTTTAATATAAATATCGTATAATTTCTTATGCTATAAATGCCTTCCGACTATAAAAACGGAAGGCATTTATAGAAAGCAATCTTACTGTGGATTAGTCATAGGGTTAAAATCTTTTGTTACATTTTCCCATTCCTTTTCCATACTCACTAATCCCTCTTCCACCGTAGATACCCCTAAAAACCATTCACTTGCTAACTTATAGCAAAAGTTTCTAAAGTTTGGTGGCATTTCATTTTCCCCTATCTTCATGTTCCAGTTAAGTTGTTTATCATCTGCTTCTCTCGCTAATCTTAAAACTTCTTGTATTGGTTCTGCTCCGCCATAAACAATTTCTTCTTTTAAGGTTGGAACAGCACCCATTTTTTGTACAAATTCTGTATAGGTATCCTTTTCATAGAAATATTTCATAAAATCATATACTGCTTGTGTTTTTAATGGATCATTTTTTTGTGTCTCTGCGTTAATTGCCCATCCTTGTACTGTTGGTCCACCAATAATATTGATACTGCCATCTTTTGATGGTAATCCAAAATACCCATATTCAAATGATGAATCAGCTTCTTCAATTTGTGGAAACACAAAAGGCCCACAATAATACATCGCTGCTTGCTCACTAATTAAAATTGATGGTGCTTGACTTTCTGCTGTAGATGTCCAACCTTTTTCTATATAACCACTTTTGAATAAATCTGTCATTCTTTCCATAGCTTCTTTAACATTGTCATCTGTAAAACTTACTTTATCTAAGTAACGGTCTTTAAGCCAATCTGGATTTTCTTTTGATACCTCATCTTGCCAGAAATATCCCCACCAAAAACCTAAATGCCAAATATCACTGCCACCCACAACAATTGGTGCTACACCTGTGGCCTGTATTTTTTCACACACGTCTAAAAAATCGTCATATGTTTTTATATCTTCTACCTTAATGCCAAGATCATTAAAAATAGTCTTATTATAAATAATCCCATTTGGCATAGCTTCTGTAATTGGCGCTGTATAAACATCACCATCAAAGTCTACAGTTTCGGAGAATAAACTTACAATCTCATCAGGTAGTTTACCTAGTTTATCTGCTCTAACAAACATTGGCGTATCACGCATTTCTATTATATCTGGAAATTCTCCTACTGCATCCAATGTTTTAATAGAGTCTAGATATCCACCTTCATTACTTAATCTTTCCTCAATTGTCACATGTGGATTTTCTGCCATAAACCCTTCAATTCTATCGTGCATTAATTCAGATGTCAGTTGATCCCCTGTTGCATATGTCATACTAATCGTAACTGATTCCTTTTCATCACCTTCCACTGCTTCGACTTTAGACTCTTCTGTTTGTTGGCTTGGTTCCTTGGTGTCAGCTTTATCTGTGTTAGTTTTCACGCCACCACCACAACCTACCAATAGTGCCGTACTCACCATAAAAGTTATGGCTAGCTTAAAATGTTTTCTCATAATTTTACCCCCTCGTTATTTAAATTGCTTACTTACAAGTCAATAGTAACAATATTTTAGTGTACTTTATACAGATAGCTTTAAGAACAATGTGGCTTTTTTTAAGTTCTTACTAAAACTACTCCTAATAATTCATTTACATCTTGTGGCTTACACTTATTATACTGCTTTATTAGTATAAGTTTAATATTTATTAGATAAATAAAAAAAATCTTCTTATCTTGGGATAAGAAGATTTGACTGTATCATTTTGCTATTTTATACACTTTACCATCAATCCTATGCAATACCTTCCTCTTTACGCCCAAACTGAGTCTTAAGATACCAACTACTTAAGATCAGTCCTTTAAATATACTGGTTATACTAATGGTCCACCAAACCCCATTAAGCCCCAGGCTTGTGCGTGATAAAATAATAGCCAGAGGAATCCTAGCAGCATTTAGGGTAATCCCAACAACAGATGGGGGGATGGTTTTCCCAAGGCCGTTAAAGGCCCCTGTTGTGGTTATTTCAATACACATAAATAACTGGGAAACCCCTAGAATCTTAAGGTAGTCTACCCCATATAATATGGCCTGCTCCTCTTGGATAAAAATAGTAAAGATGGGCCTTGCGGCAAATATCAGTAGGCCTGTTGCCAATATGCCAATAAGCGCTGCTATGGATAGCCCTGCAAAATATCCTCTGCGGACCCGCTTCATTTGATTGGCCCCATAGTTTTGCCCTGTAAATGTGCTCATAGCCGTCTCAAATCCACCAACTGTCATCCAGGAAATAGATTCTATTTGGGAGCCTATCTTTTGCACCGCTATAGGTGTCGTCCCCCAACTCGCTATAATCCTTGCCAAAACCATGGCTATTATTGTAAAGAAACCACTTTGCAAAGCAACTGGAAGTCCCAGTTTGATAATCTTTTTTGTATAAATCATATCCAAAGGCTTAAGTAGTTTTATGCCCCCAAAAAGCTGTTTGTGGTTTTTAGTTTTATAAATAAATATGACTGTAACAATTGCTTGAGAAATAATGGTCGCTAAAGCAGCGCCGCCAACTTCCATTCTTGGAATAGGCCCTAGTCCCAAGATTAGTACTGGATCTAGAACAATATTAATAATAAGTCCCACTGAATTAATAAGAAAGGGCGTCTTACTATCCCCCGATCCATTAAATATAGCGGAAAACACCGGATTGATAAAGTAAAAAACAAACCCTATAGCAATAATCAATAAGTACAATCTTGTGTCACTTTCTATCTTGGGATCTCCTAGATTAAAGAAGGAAACAAGATTAGCTCTAAATAAAACCAAGCCAAAAGCACTAAAAACGGCGAACAAAATAACCAGTTGTATGCTATGCCTAATGTATACTTTTCCCTCTTTCATATCTCCTTTCCCAATTGCCTGGGCAACCCCTATTTCTGCCGATATTTTAGGAATAATAATAAAGGCCATGGCTAACCAGGTAAAAAACCCCGCTGTTCCAACAGCTGCAACGGCTGATGAGCCTAGCTTGCCTACCCAAATCATATCAATCATATTGTAAGCCATTTGAACGAATGATGTCCCCATTATGGGAAGAGCTAGTTTAAATAGTTTTTTATAGATACTGCCTTGTGTTAAATTGCTACTTTGCGTCATTTCAGTTCTCCATCCCTATGTTAAAACAAGATGTAAATGTGTTAATATTAATGTATGTTCTTTGCATATATTTCAAGGATTCCTCCAACTCCCTTATAGCCCTCTTGTCCTCTCTATCCTGACTTGTTAACCCTAGCCCTTGAATGTACTTATTAAGCTTCTTAATTTGTTCTGCATAATCCTCTAATATATGCTGAGCAAGTAGGGTATTTTTTTGTTTATTTAATATAATCTCTCTTACAACGGCTTCTAATCTAGCCGCTTGTAAAAGTGTAAAGCCTGGTGATAATATAATTAGACGATTCATGGCACTAACATCTGCCTCACTAACTGTAAGGCTCAGTAGTCCACCTCCTCCTACTATACCCACTTTGTCAACCAATATGACACCACTGCCCGCTGCTGCTAAGCTTGCACTCGTTAGGGCTGCTTCTTTTAGACTAGGGAATCCTGATCCAAAAATAGCTACTGTAATTGGCCCTATTCCTCTTAATTGAAAGATTACCTTTTTGTAGATTCTTTCAAACTGGTCTATGTCTTCACTTTTTACAAGACCCCGTTCGCCTACTATTTTTTTAATATACTTTGTTTGCTTGGTAAATCTCAATTTTCTATATTCCCTATCGTCAGCCTTATTTCTCCTAAGCTCCGTATAAGGAATAAATAGGGTAGCTTCTAATATGGCTATAGGATACCACGTTTTATTTGTTGGCATATCTGCTAATTCTTTATTGATAGCTTGCTTTATTTCATTTAAATTATAAAACTGTCTTGTATGTGATGAATTTAAGGCATCTAAATAATCATGTATAGATGCTGACCAACTTAGTAGCCATTGTCTCTTTACAAATCTCTTGTGCCCTTTGGTTCTTTCCACATCCTCTTTGGTAATTACGTATTGTAGTGAAAACAATATTTTTAATTGGTTGACGTTTAACTCGAACCTTTTTAATTCGCTGAAATCCCTGCTGGTGATCAGTGACATTTAAATCCCTCCCATGTTATTTATTTGCTAATCTTAATTATACTATATATTGAGAGTGCCTGTCCCTACTTTAGTATACTAAAGTAGGGACAGGCACTCTCAATATGATTTTTTGGTTATTAGATAAATGTTCCATCCTCGATCTGTTTGAATGCTAGATCTAACTCCTCTTTTGTATTCATCACAATAGGACCACCCCAGGCAATTGGCTCCTTTAACGGTTTG
>CAZLPH010000109.1:4303-8190 GCA_964561345.1 uncultured Candidatus Epulonipiscium sp. | reverse complement strand
AGGAGGATGAATGGGATGAAAAGAGTCATATGGATTGTTTTAGATAGTGTAGGAATGGGTGCTATGCCTGATGCTCACTTATTTGGAGATGTGGGTGCTAATACCATTGGGAATATTTCAAAAAAACTAGGTGGTCTTAATCTGCCTAACCTTCAAAAGCTAGGCCTAGGTAATATTGAAGGAATGGAAGGGGTAGAGCCTATAGAGTCACCTAAGGGAAGTTATGCAAGACTAGCAGAGCTATCTATGGGGAAAGATACCACAACTGGTCACTGGGAAATGGTGGGTATCCATACCAAAGACGGTTTTCCAACTTATCCAAATGGCTTTCCAAAAGATGTTATGGATGAATTTGAAGCTAAAATAGGCAAAGGGTCGTTGGCTAACTATGCGTCTTCAGGAACGGTTATTATAGAAGAACTGGGCCAAAAGCATGTGGAAACTGGCCAGCCTATTGTCTATACGTCAGCTGATAGTGTCTTTCAAATAGCAGCCCACGAAGATATCATCCCACTAGAAGACCTCTATAAGATGTGTGAGATTGCAAGAGGAATCTTAAGAGGTGACCATGCTGTTGCTAGGGTGATTGCTCGCCCGTTCGAAGGAAGTGACGGTAATTTCACAAGAACTGCAAATCGTAGAGACTTTGCCTTATTACCACCTCACAAAACAACCCTTGATTATCTTAAAGATGCAGGTCATGATGTTATTGCTATTGGTAAAATAGAAGATATATTTGCCGGCCAAGGGATTACAAAAGCTATCCATACAAGTAGTAATATGGAAGGTGTAGACATTACAATAGACCAGATGAAGCAAGATTCTAAAGGGCTTATTTTTACAAATCTAGTGGACTTTGATATGAAGTGGGGACATCGTAATGATTATGTTAACTACGGAAAAGCTTTAGAAGAGTTTGACGGGCGTTTACCAGAAATTTTGGCTGCCATGAACAAGGATGATATCCTATTTATAACGGCAGATCACGGGTGTGATCCAACTTTTCCGGGAACAGACCACACAAGAGAGTATGTGCCATTTCTTGCCTATGGCAACAATATAAAAGAAAATAGTGATATGAAAACAAGGAAATCTTTTGCAGATATTGGTCAGACAATAGGAGAGATTTTTGATCTTCCGAGGCTTCCAATTGGTGAGGGTTTCTTATCTTTAATAAAAAATAGAGAAGGGTGATTATAAATGGAGACAATCTTAAACAATATTAATGAATCAGCAACTCATATAACAAACAAAACCAGTCACAAGCCATCCATAGCAATCATACTAGGTTCAGGCCTAGGAGATCTAGCTGAGGAGATTAAAAACAACGTTAAAATTCCTTATGGCCAAATACCACACTTCCCTAAGTCTACTGTTGTGGGCCACGCAGGGCAACTGGTTATTGGAGAATTAGAGGGGAAGACGGTATTGGCTATGCAAGGGAGATTTCATTATTATGAAGGATACCCTATGGCAGATGTTACCTATGCTATTCGGGTTATGAAACAAATTGGCATCCAAAAGCTTATTGTTACAAATGCGGCTGGAGCGGTAGAGCCTAGTTTTGTTCCAGGAGATTTAATGCTAATTTCAGACCATATTAACTTATCAGGTTCAAATCCTCTTATCGGACCAAATATGGATAGCTTTGGTGTGCGCTTCCCTGATATGTCAAATGCCTATAGTGAGTCTCTAAGGATTCTTGCTAGACAAGTGGCACAAGAAGAGGCTATTGATCTTAAAGAAGGGGTCTACACCTTTATGAGTGGTCCAACCTACGAAACACCTGCTGAGGTTCGTATGGTACGCTTACTTGGTGGTGACGCCGTTGGAATGAGTACGGCGCCAGAAGTTATTGTAGCCGTTCACAGTGGCATGGAAGTTGTTGGTATCTCTTGTATGACCAATATGGCAGCAGGTATTTTAGACCAACCCCTAAACCATGAGGAAGTAGTGGAAACATCACAAAGGGTTAAAGCTAAATTTACAAGCCTTGTAAGAGGTCTTTTAGAAAAAATGTAGATTCTAAGAAAGGAGCAAAACTATGGGAGGCATTGGAAATGCTTTTGCCGTTTTGAATATACTAGACATTATGCTACGGTTATTTACCTATATTGCTATTATTAGTTTAGCAGTTACTGGAATTCAAGCCCTAAACGTATATATTAACAAACATAGAATGTAGAGAGGAGATTAAATTTTGATAGGTTTTTTTGAACGTTGGACTTTGCATTATGGCGTCCATGAAAGATTTTCTCATAGATTATCACAGATACTAGCAATAATAAGTATTATGATACTATTTATTATTGTTGATTTCTTTACCAAAAAAGTGATTTTAAATATTTTAAAAGGTTATATTAAAAGAACGAGCAATAAGTGGGATGATATTCTTCTGAATAATAAAGTGTTTGACAGGTTAGGACGTATATTGCCAGTTATGGTTATTTATATGTTTGCGCCTATATTCCCTAGCTATACGGGGTTTATCCAGCGAATCCTTTTAGGCTACATTGTGTTTATTATTATACTTGTCTTAAATAGCACACTAGATGCAGTGGAAGATATTTATTGGAAGTTTGAAGTTTCTAAAACAAAGCCTATTAAGGGTTACTTACAAGTTATTCAAATGGTTGTCTGGGTTGTTGGGATTATTAGTATTGTCAGTGTGGTACTAGATCGTTCCCCAGCCCTACTTCTAAGCGGTATTGGTGCAGCAACAGCTGTGCTACTTCTTATTTTTCAAAACTCAATCCTTGGCCTTGTGGCCAGTATCCAGTTATCTTCTAATCATATGCTTAAAATAGGAGACTGGATCTCAATGCCAGAGTACGGCGCAGATGGAGATGTGTTAGAAATATCTCTTCACACTGTTAAGATTCAAAACTGGGATAAAACAATTGTCACAGTGCCAACCTACAAAATGACCACGGAGTCTTTTACCAACTGGCAGGGTATGATAAGGTCTGGCGGAAGAAGGATTAAGAGACATATCTATATCGATTTATCGAGCATTGGCTTTTGCACAGAGGAAATGTTAGAAAGATTTGAAGAAATTGACTATCTCAAGCATTATTTGGCCATGAAGAAAAATGACATAAAAAATTACAATCAAGCAGGCAATATAAATCCTAATAATCCTGTTAATGGTAGGCGTCTTACGAATGTTGGAACTTTTAGGGCTTATGTAGAGGCTTACTTGCAAAAACATCCTAGTGTCAATAAAGGCATGCTCCATATGGTAAGACAACTTCAGCCAACTGAAAAGGGCCTTCCCCTAGAAATATATGCCTTTACTGATGGAACAGCTTGGGTGGATTATGAAAATGCCCAAGCAGATATTTTAGACCATATTTTAGCTATTATTCCTGAGTTTGGTCTTAGGGTTTATCAAGCACCAGCAGGATATGATTTAAAAGGCTATAATCATAAGGAATGAGTCTTGTAAAACCTAAGCAACTACTGTTATAATGTAGATAAATAAGATAAATTGAACTTTAAGAAAGCGGTGGGGATATGGAGTCTAACATATTGTTAGAAACGGGTACTGGGGAAGTAGAAATACTAGAATTTATGATTAACGGCAAACACTACGGTATTAATGTTATAAAGGTAAAAGAAGTATTAGAGATTGATAATTTAACAAAATTACCATTAACACATCCTTCAGTAGCAGGACTTACTTTATCAAGAGGCGAGGTTCTTACCCTAATTAATTTAAAATATGTACTTGATAGGCAAGATGATGTGGCTGAGAATGCTAATGTTATTATTTGTGAGTTTAACCAAACCAAAGTAGGCTTTATTTTTGATGATATTCAAGGGATTCACCGCATTAGCTGGAAGGATATAAAAAAACCAGAGCATATGTCTAGTAATGACTTAGT
>CAZLPH010000109.1:0-4203 GCA_964561345.1 uncultured Candidatus Epulonipiscium sp. | reverse complement strand
GCATTAGCTGGAAGGATATAAAAAAACCAGAGCATATGTCTAGTAATGACTTAGTTATTGGTAATGTTGTTTTTAATAATAGGATTATCCTGCTTTTAGATTTTGAAAAAATTGTAACAGATATTAATCCAGAGGTTGGTATTACAGAGGTTAAGATGGGTGATATTACGCCTCAGGACCGGTCTCATGTAAAGTTAGTATTAGCTGATGACTCGGCTTTAATAAGAGAACTTATTAAGAACACCTTAACAAAAGCAGGCTATAGGGATATGAAGTTTTTTAATGATGGTGAAGAAGCCCTTACTTACCTAACGGCTCTTGCAAAGGAAAAGAAACAAAACTTTACGGAAGATGCTCATATTATGATTACGGATATTGAAATGCCACAAATGGATGGCCATTCATTAACAAGGGCTATTAAACAACACCCTGTCTTAAATCAGCTGCCTGTTATTATATTCTCGTCTCTTATTACAGCTGACTTAAAGCATAAGGGGACGGCAGTAGGTGCTGACGCTCAAATGAGTAAACCGGAAATAGGGCGACTAGTTCAGCTAATTGATGAGCTGACAATGGATTTAAAATAATTTTTCCCGGAATCTCTTGACAAAGCTAAAGTAGGAGTGTATAGTTAAAATAATTAAAAACCAAACAAACCTTTGAGAAAGAATAGTAGACACTGTTTTTATATCTAAGAGAGTCGCAGGCGGTGAGATTGCGATATATAAGAAATTGTTGAATGGCCTTTTGAGGGCAGCCCGAACTAATAGTAGGAGCTGACGAGAACCAAACTCGTTACAAATCTGGCACATATGATTGTATGTGATTAAGTGGATTTCTTTATGAAATTAACTTGGGTGGTACCGCGAATGTCTATTCGTCCCAAGCATTTGTCTTTACAAATGCTTGGGACTTTTTTATTTTAAGGGGATGATTGAATGAATAGTGAGTGGTGGCAGAGCATAATCAATAGTTAATAGTTAATAGTTTATAATTTGAGAGGGGAAATAATGATGAAAAAGACAATGGGAATTTTAATGGGAGTTATGGTATTAGCAGGGGTTTTTACAGGGTGTGCTAGCAGTAAGGAAGCAGGAGGAGTTACAAAAGATCAGTATACAGTAGGCATAGGACAGTTTGGTGAGCATGGTTCTTTGGATAACTGCCGAGAGGGATTTGTAGCAGGCCTTGCAGAAGAAGGCTTTGTAGAAGGTGAAAATCTTACAATTATTAATGAAAATGCTCAGTTTGATACAGGCATTGCAAATCAAATAGCAAGTGGTTTTGTTGGAAAAGGTGTAGACTTAATAGCAGGAATTGCAACACCAATGGCTCAAAGTGCTTTTAATGCAGCTAAGGGAAAAGATATTCCAGTTGTATTCACGGCAGTAACAGACCCAGATGCAGCCATGCTAACAAGTGGAGATATTACAGGTACAAGTGATAAACTACCTGTTGAAGCACAGTTAACCCTAATCCGTGAAATGCTTCCAGAGGCTAAAAAGATTGGTATTCTTTTTACAACAAGTGAAGTGAACTCAGAATCAACCATTGCTGAGTACAAAGAAAGGGCAGAAAACTTTGGATTTGAGATTGTTGATATGGGGGTTTCAGCAGCAGCAGATATTCCTCTAGCAACAGATAAGCTATTAGGCCAGGTCGATTGTATTACAAATTTAACTGATAATACAGTTGTAGGGTCTTTGCCACTTATCTTAAACAAGGCAACAGCAAAGAATATTCCGGTATTTGGTAGCGAGGTTGAACAAGTTAAACTTGGCTGTATTGCTGCTGAGGGGCTTGAGTATGTAGAACTTGGTAAGCAAACAGGTAAAATGGCTGCTAAGATTTTAAAGGGTGAAAAAACAGCAGATGAAATCCCATATGAAATTATTGAAGAAAGTATTCTTTATACAAATAGTGATGTAATGGAATCTTTTGGCTTAACATTAGGAGAAGATTTCATGGCTAGGGCAGTAGAAGTTAGTAACTAGGCTTATGTCGCCGCGTTGGGTTTATGCCGCATTAGATGGATGCCGCATTAGGCTAAGGTAACATATACCGACTCGCTTCTCTTGGCAAGCATGCCAAAGGAAGCTCGCTGGTATATGTTAGCTTAGCCATTGCGGATGAGTGTACAGAGCGGCTATGTAGGTATGCCGAAGGAAGCTTGGTGGTGTATGTTAGCTTAGCCATTGCGGATGAGTGTATGAAAAAGGTATAGATACAGGTTGTCGTTGATGAGAGATGCATAAGGAGATTGGTGAAGATGGATATATTGATTGGGATATTGGAGCAAGGGATGATCTATGCCATAATGGCTTTGGGTGTTTATATAACCTATAGGATACTCGACTTTCCGGATTTAACGGTGGATGGTAGCTTTCCTATGGGGGCGGCTGTGACGGTTATGTTAATGACCAGGACTGATATGAACCCGTATATAATTATGGTCTTTGCGGGACTAGCTGGTGGGGTGGCGGGTCTGGTAACGGGAATTATTCATGTAAAGTTCCAGGTGAGGGACTTGCTCTCGGGAATCATTACAATGACAGGTCTTTACTCTATTAATCTCCATATTGCAGGTAAGGCTAATGTTCCTATTTTTGATATGGATACAATATTTTCAAATAAGATTGTTAATAGTATCTTTCCTGAAAGCTTTGGAAAATATAAAGTATTAATTATTATTTGCATTGTAACCATTGCAGCTAAAATTCTTATGGATTTATATTTACAAACAAGATCAGGTTATTTACTGCGGGCTGTGGGGAATAACCCAGCAGTTGTGACATCTCTTGCAAAAGACAGTGGCCTTGTGAAGATTGTAGGCCTTGTTATTGCAAATGGACTTGTTGCCCTAGCAGGTAGTGTCATGGCTCAGCAGCAAGGGTTCTTTGAGCTTACTATGGGAACAGGCGCCGTGGTGATTGGCCTTGCAACGGTTATTATTGGAACCAATCTTTTTAAGAAAGTATCATTTGTTAGGCCTACGACAGCGGTTATTATTGGGTCCATTATCTATAAATTATGTATCTCCTTGGCTATGGATGTTAGTTTTGGTATTATTGTGGCAGTGGTGGTAGGTGTCTTGTCTTTGGTATATCTTAATAAAGAAACACCTGTAAAACTAGCTATTGCCATGGCGGCTGCAGGAGGGGCCTACTTGTTATCAAGACTCTTAATCCCATATGATATAAGTGCTAGTGATATGAAACTTATTACAGCAGTATTCTTTTTACTGATTTTAATTGTTGGTAATGATAAAAGGGGGAAAAAACGTGTTAGAGCTTAAAAATATTAACAAAATATATAGTGCAGGCACAGTTAATGAATCCTGCCTTTTTGATGGTTTTAATCTAGAGATCAAGGATAAAGAATTTGTATCAGTTGTGGGAAGCAATGGAAGTGGCAAGACATCCATGCTAAATATTATTTGTGGCAGTATTGGCATAGACCATGGGCAAATTATTGTGGGCAATAAAGATATTACCCCTCACAAGGATTTTGTTAGGTACAAAAATGTTGGAAGGGTCTACCAGGACCCTGCTATGGGCACATGCCCAGATATGACAATTTTAGAAAATATGTCTTTGGCAGATAATAAGGGGAAGATGTTTAATTTAAGACGGGGGACCAATAAGAAGCGTATAGACTTTTATAGGGAAAATCTAAAACAGTTAAACCTTGGGCTTGAAGACAAACTTAATGTACAAGTAGGTGCTCTATCAGGTGGCCAAAGGCAGGCTATGGCTCTACTGATGTCTACCATGACACCTATTGAATTTTTAATTCTAGATGAGCATACTGCAGCCCTGGATCCTAAAACAGCCGAAATTATTATGGAACTGACAGACAAGATTGTTAAGGCAAAGCAGCTTACGACAATTATGGTAACCCATAACCTTAGGTACGCAGTGGAATATGGTTCCAGGCTTGTTATGATGCACCAGGGAAATGTTATCCTAGATAAAGAAGGTCAGGCAAAAAAGGATATGGAAGTTGAAGATTTGCTGACTATTTTCAATGAGATTAGTATCGAAATGGGTAACTGATGGGGCGCCACTCTTTTTTGGGGGGTGGCCTTTTTTTATGCTTGTATTTGTAAGGAATGCGTTTTAATTGTTGTGTGGGAGAAAACGTGATAATATAATGATAGGAATAGGAGGAGGGGTTAAATGAATACATATTATGATGTTTTAG
>CAZLPH010000108.1:855-8317 GCA_964561345.1 uncultured Candidatus Epulonipiscium sp. | reverse complement strand
CAAACGTTGAGGGGTTCTTGTTTGAAGGATTATGGGAAATGCCAAATGGGGTTTCTATTAATTCATACATTATTAAAGGTGATAAAACAGCAATTATAGATGGATTTGGGGATTGGGACGGGGCGCCGGAGAGTTTATATGCTTTACTAGGTGAAATAGATGTTAAACCTGAATCAATAGAATATCTTATTGTTAACCACATGGAGCCAGATCACTCGGCGTGGATTGAAGATTTTAAGAAAATAAATTCGGATTTCAAAATTGTTTGTAGTCAGAAATCTGCTGAATTATTAGATGCTTTTTATGGCCACACAGATAATATTATTATTGCAGACGAAGCGTATGTTCTTGACCTAGGAAGTGGTCATGAGCTAAAGTTCATTGATATCCCTAATGTCCACTGGCCAGATACCATGGCTACATTTGACACATCAACAGGGGTCTTGTTCTCATGTGACGCCTTTGGTTCTTTTGGAAAACTTGGACAAGGCAGTTTTGATGATGAGCTCACAGAAGAAGATTTGGTGTTTTATGAAAAAGAAGCTGTTAGGTATTACGCCAACATTATTGGCTCATTTTCTATGTTTGTTACAAAAGCAGTTGAAAAATGCCGAGCACTTCCAATTAAGGTTATAGCCCCAGGTCATGGTATTATGTGGCGGGGTAATCCAGATAGGGTTATTAATGACTATGAAAGATATGCCCAGTACCAAAAAGGTGTGGCCAAAGAAGAGATAACCATTATATGGGGGTCTATGTATGGGATGACAGAAGCTGCTGTTAAACATGCCGTTAAGGTTCTTGAGGGCGAAGATATTACAGTAAATGTTCATAGGGTGCCAGATACTGATGCTGGGACAATCCTGACATCGGTTTGGAATTCTACAGGAATAATTCTTGCAATGCCAACCTATGAATATAAGATGTTCCCACCTCTTGCGGCTGTTTTAGATGAACTAGGCCGGAAAAAAGCAAATGGTAGAAAAGCCTTTAGATTTGGCTCTTATGGCTGGTCAGGCGGTGCTCAAAGAGAACTTGATGATATTATGACCAGACATAGAATGAAGTGGGATTTCCTAGAGCCGGTAGAGTTTAAGGGAAATGCAAGAGAAGATGATTTGAACTTAATTGAAGATAGGGTTAAGGAATTAGTGGCAGAGGTAAGAGCGGTTTTATAGGTTAAAATTAATTATAAATATATGTATATATTTAACAAAATATTGGCATCATAGATAATATGCATCTTATGGAAGGAGACTATTATTATTATGAGCCAATTTAAGAAAGGTATTTGCACAGCATTAATGATCTGCCTAACGGTTTTAAGTGTTCCAGCAAGTGTGTTTGCACAGGCCCCCCTTAAGGGGCTTCAATCTGAAAGTTATATTTTAATGGAAGCTAGTTCAGGCAGAGTACTACTTGAACATAATGCCAATGAGAAACTACCCCCGGCTAGTATTACAAAGGTTATGACCATGCTTTTAATTTATGAGGCAGTAGAAAGTGGCAAGATTAAGTGGGAAGATGAGGTAACAATTAGTGAATATGCAGCCAATATGGGTGGGTCTCAGGTGTTTATGGAAGCAGGAGAAATCCAAACAGTTCAAGACCTACTTAAGTGTATTGCCATTGCATCTGCCAATGATGCAGCAGTGGCAATGGGAGAGTATATTGCTGGAAGTGAAGATGGATTTGCAGATTTAATGAACAAGAGAGCCCAGGAAATAGGCATGAAGAATACACTTTTTAAAAATCCATGTGGTCTTCATAGGGAGGGACACGTTTCAACGGCCCATGATATTGCCTTATTATCCCGGGAACTTATGACCAAGTATCCTGAGGTTAGCAAGCTCTTAACCACCTGGATGGATAGCATTACCCATAAGACTAGGCGAGGCGAGAGTGAGTTTGGTCTGACCAATACCAATCGGTTAATTAAAGCTTACACGGGTATAACGGGTCTTAAGACAGGCTATACCTCCCAGTCCAAGCATTGTATTAGTGCAACAGCTAACCGAGATGAGATGGACCTTATAGCTGTGGTATTGGCAGGGCCAGATTCAAAGACTAGGTTTAAGGAAGCTGCCCAGCTACTAGACTATGGCTTTGCTAATTACCTTGTTAAGCAAGGGCATAAAGCAAATCAAGTACTTGGTAGGTCTCCTGTATTTAAAGGGGACAAAGACCAACTAGAATACACCATCAAAGACACGGTGAGTTTTGTCTTACCAAAGGATCAAGGCAATGCAGAGATAAGCCATAAGGTCACCCTAGGGCCTCTTACAGCTCCAATTAGCAAAGGGGACGAAGTTGGCAGTGTTACTTATTTCCTAGGGGAAGACAAGATAAGCCAAGTACCCCTTATTGCCGCCTTTGATGTGGAGAAAGCAAAATATAAGCATATGGTAAAATATATATTTAGAAGCTTTTTTAAACTTTAAGATTAAAGTTCACCTAAAATCTAGGTGAACTTTTTTTAGTGTTTGATATTTCTCAGTTATATAGTAGAATAACAGTAAGAGGTGGAAAATATGAGTATGACAATAAAAGTGGATGCCTTTGAGGGGCCCTTAGATTTACTGTTGCATTTAATCGAAAAAAACAAAATGAGCATTTATGATATACAAATTGCGCCTATTACCAATCAGTATATGGCCTATATAGAGGATTTGGGAAAAACCCAAGCGGTTTCCCTTGAGAATATGAGTGATTTTATCTTAATGGCATCTACTTTGCTGCTTATTAAATCAAAAATGCTATTGCCTAAAGCAGAAATAGAAGACCCTGAAGATGATCCTAGGGCTGAGCTTGTGGCAAGACTATTGGAATATAAAAAAATGAAGCATATTTCAGAGAAACTAAAAGAGCATGAAAAAGATGCGGAAAATATTTATTATAGGAATATGCCGACTCAGTTAGAAAGTTATGGACCAGCCCCCTTGTCTATAAAGGAAGTTTTGGGGGGAGTTACCATGGAAAAAATCTATGGTATTTTTGCAGATATCGTTAAAAGGCAAAACTTTTCAGGTAATAATAAGCCAATTGATGATGTTATTCTCAGACAGGATGCTTATACAATAGAAGAGAAAAGCCAGTTTATATTGGATTTAATAGAAATTAACCAAACGATTATTTTTAAAGATATTTTTACAAGGCACACAACTAAGATTGAGATGATTGTAACGTTTATGGCTCTATTAGAACTTGTGCACCAAAGAAAATTGACAATTTATCAAAAAGGATTACTAGAAGAAATTAGGATAAGTGGAGTGGATGGAGATGGAACAATTGGATGTTAGCTCAGTTATTGAATCAATCTTATTTTTGTCAGGAGAAGCTGTTGAAGTGAGTCGTTTAGCTGAAACCTTAGAAGTGGATGAAGATTATATTTATGATGCTGTTATGAAAATTAATGAAACTTACATAAATAATAATAGTGGTTTATTTATTACTCAAATAGACGAATCTTATCAAATGTGTACAGTGCCAGGGAATTCACCTTATATCGAGAAGTTTTTACAAAAACCTAGTAAAAAGTTATTAACACAACCTATTATTGAAACCTTAGCAATCGTGGCCTATTCTCAGCCTATAACAAAAGTACAGATTGCAGACATTAGAGGTGTACGATCAGATCATACCATTAATAAGTTAATTGAATTTAATTTGATTTGTGAAATTGGCCGATTAGACGTTATTGGGAAGCCTATACTTTTTGGTACTACTGGGGAATTTTTAAGACATTTTGGCTTTACCAGCATAGATGAGCTGCCTAAGGTAAAAGAAACGTTAATTGAGCGATTTAAAGAAGAAGTTCAAGTGGAGATAGATTACTATGAATAAATAATATGAATTAGTGGGAAAATAAAACAAAATACGAAATAAAGGAGTCTAGACTTATGACCATAAGAAAAAAGATTGTATTTTGTTATCTCACTATTTTTTTGGCCTTGCCAATTAGCTTATCTGCAGAGCCCAGTAGTATTAATGCCAAAGGGGCAGTCCTGGTTGAAGAGCAAAGTATGCGCATACTATGGGAGCGGGATTCAGATGTGCCCCTGCCTATGGCCAGTACCACTAAGATTATGACCTGCATAGTAGCTTTAGAGGGTGGTGATATGGCGGAGGTGGTAACAGCTAGTAAGCGGGCTGCTGCTGCGCCTAAGGTCAAGATGTACTTGCAGCCAGGGGAGCGGCAAACCCTAGGGGACCTTTTACATGCTTTAATGCTTCAATCATCTAATGATGCGGCCGTTGCTATTGCTGAGCATATAGGTGGAAGTGTTGAGGCCTTTTGCGACATAATGACCCAAAGAGCAGGTGAAATTGGTGCCAAGTCCACTAGCTTCAAGACGCCTAATGGCTTAGATGCTCCTGGGCATATGTCTAGTCCCTATGACCTAGCCCTTATTACCAAACATGCTTATCAAACCCCGGGGTTTTTAGAAATTATAAATACCCCATCAAAAGAGGTCCCAAGTAGTCCTTTAGAGGGAAGTAGGCCTCATCATTTGCAAAATAAAAATAGGTTTTTAAATGGTTTTCAAGGTGCTAATGGGGTGAAAACTGGCTATACAGGATTGGCAGGTCATTGTTTTGTAGGAGGGGCCAAGCAAAATGATATGCAATTATTTGCAGTTGTCCTTGCATCAGGGTGGGGAGCTACTGGTAACAGTGGTAAGTATACAGACACAATAAAGCTTTTAACCTATGGGTTTGATAACTACGCTATGGTTAATATCAAGAAGGCCATGGACGAGGCAGGTACACTAGGGGTTATAAAAGGAGAAAAGGAGTTAGTAGAACTTGCCTATGGTGAGGCCTTTGACTTTCCTTTAACCAAGGAAGAACAAGGCCAGATTTCCATTAACCTAAGACTGCCCAACGAAATAGAGGCGCCAATTAACCTAGGACAAACAATTGGCCAAGCGAATGTTTATATCGGTGAATCTATGGTCAAAATACTGCCTATTATAAGTAGGACAAGTGTCCAAAAGAAAACTGTAAACCGAAGTTTTGAAAAAGTAATTGTGGAATGGATAAAGTTATTACATGAGGGGGATTAACCGTGAGATTACAAAAATTTTTAGCCCAAGCCGGCGTTGCTTCAAGGCGGAAATCTGAAGCATTAATTTTAAACGGTGAGGTTAAAATGAATGGCTTAATAGTGACAGAACTAGGAACTAAAATAGATCCTGGTACAGATGTCATTATGTATAATGATAAAATTGTAACAAAGGAAGAAAAAAAGGTTTATTATATGCTTAATAAGCCAACTGGTTATGTAACAACCGTAAAAGATGAAAAGGGAAGAAAAACGGTTTTGGATCTACTTAGGGATGTTCCAGAACGAATTTATCCTGTAGGCAGGCTAGATTGTGACACATCTGGCCTACTTTTGCTAACCAATGATGGGGATTTAACGTATTTAATAACCCACCCTAAGCACGAAGTAGAAAAAACATATCTGGCAATAGTAAGGGGTATTCCGGGCGCAAATCAGCTAGAACACTTTAGAAATGGCCTTGTTATTGATAATTGGAAAACAGCTAAAGCTAAAATAGAAATTCTCACGACGGATAAGGATTATGCTACTTTATCTATTACCATTAGAGAAGGCAGAAATAGGCAAGTGAGAAAAATGTGTGCTGCTATTGGAAGCCCAGTGATTAAGCTAAAACGTGTACTTGTAGGGGCCATTGATATGGAAGGGTTAGAAGAAGGTAAATACCGCCATCTAACAGGTAAAGAGATTGACTATTTGAAGAATTTGTAAGGCGATAGATTATTAAGTTAGCTATAATATATTGCACCAGTATAGATTATACAGTATACTATAGTAGGAGATGTTTTTGACTTTATGATATGTTTTTAACATTTACATAAGGTTGATTGAATATTATTACAGAATTGGAGGATTATAGATGAGTATTTTGGACAAAAATTCACAGTTAGAGACTCGTCGCAAGGAAATCCAGCTCGGTGGTGGAGAAGCAGCAATGAACAAGCTTACAGCTGCAGATAAACTTACACCACGGGAGAGGATTGAACAACTGCTAGATGCAAACAGCTTTGTTGAGGTGGGAGCATTTATTAAACACAGGGCTACAGCGTTTAATATGGGTGCTCAAGAAGCGCCGGCAGATGGTGTTGTGACAGGGTATGGAACAATGGATGGCAGACTAGTTTATGTTTATAGCCAGGACCCAACTGTAATGGGCGGATCACTTGGCGAGATGCATGCTAAGAAAATCGCAAGAGTTTATGATGATGCAATGAAGATGGGGGCACCTATTATTGGCTTCTTAGATTCAGCAGGAATTCGTTTACAAGAGAGTATCGATGCATTAGAGGGGTACGGCGTATTATTCCAAAAACAATCTTTAGCATCAGGCGTCATTCCGCAAATAACAATTGTTGTGGGTGATTGTGCTGGTGGTGCAGGTAGTATGCCTGGTCTTAGTGATTTTACATTTATGGTTTCAAAAAATGCTAGATTATTCTTAAATAGTCCAAACACTTTTTCAGACGAAAAGGCAAGCTTTGATGATATTGCAACAGCTCAGGTTCATGCAAAACAAACAGGCCTTGCTCATTTTGCTTGTGATACAGATGGACAATGTATTGACATGGTAAAACTACTTTTATCTTATTTACCATCTAACAATTTAGAAGATGCACCTTTATATGCTGCTGTTGATGATCTTAACCGTGTTGATGAGGGGCTAAACACAATTGTCCCAGAAGACGGCCCTTTGAATATTCAAGCGGTTGTTCAATCTATTGCAGATGGCGGGACTTTTTTTGAAATTCAAAAAGACTTCGCACCTAATATAAAAGTAGGATTTATTAGGTTAAACGGAGCAACTGTAGGACTTGTGGCTAACGACGCTGCTCACAAAGAAGGAAAGCTTGACCTTAAGGCTATGAATAAGATATCTCGTTTTGTTAGCTTTTGCGATGGCTTTAACATTGCAGTCTTAACACTTACAGATGTTGATGGCTTTGTATCTGGTGTTAAAGGCGAAACATCTGGGGTACTTGGTGCTAGTGCCAAAATGATTAATGCATTTGCCAGGGCAACTGTTCCTAAGGTTAATGTCCTTGTGAATAAAGCTTATGGTAGTGCTTATGTTGCAATGAATAGTAAACACATTGGGGCTGACTATGTATATGCATGGCCAACAGCTTCAGTGGGTATCATGCCAGCCCAGAGTGCCGTGCATATTATGTACGGAGAAGAAATTATGAAATCTGCAGAACAAGCCTTACTAATGGGAGAGAAAATTAGTGAGTTTGAAGAGATGCAAACGAGTCCTTACGCAGTAGCTGCTAAAGGTTATATTGATGATATTATTGAACCAGCAACCACACGTAAACACGTTATTGCAGCTTTTGAAGTATTATCTAGTAAAAGTGTATCAAGACCGGGAAAAAAACATCCAACATTATAAGGGTGAGG
>CAZLPH010000108.1:0-845 GCA_964561345.1 uncultured Candidatus Epulonipiscium sp. | reverse complement strand
TGTAGTGGTAGGTGCTCAGGGGAATGTTTTTTCTGAAGGACTAGCAACTTTAGTTGTTGGACTTGGTGTTGTGTTTGTCGCACTAGTAGCCCTTATCATAATACTAGAAGTTATGGGGAATTTTTTTGAAAAGGCAGACAAGAAAGATGCAGCAAATAAGGCTGCAGCTCTAGCGGCGGTCCCAGTAGTCCAAGAGCCAGTTGTTATGGAAGCAGAGCCGGAAGATGATTTAGAACTTATTGCGGTTATTACAGCAACCATTGCAGCAAGTATGGGAACCACTGCCGAAGGCCTTCAAGTTAGATCTATTAGAAAAACGAATAATGCCTGGGTAAGAACAGGCCGCAGTGAGCAGTTATACAATTAAAACTAAATTAAGCGTGACCTTAACCACACGTAATGAAAGGACGTATATATAATGAAAAGATTCCAAGTTACTGTAAATGGAAATTCCTATGAAGTTGAAGTTGAAGAATTGGCAGCAGGTGTAGCAGCGAGTCCTGTGGTAGCAGCAGCTCCGGCAGCACCAACACAAACAGCTGCCCCAGCGCCAGTGAAAAAAGCTGCACCAGCAGGTCCAGCGGGGGCCAATAAGGTTACAGCGCCAATGCCAGGTAAAATTGTAAGTGTTGCCGTAGCTGTCGGACAAGCAATTAAAGAAGGTGACCTTGTTGGTGTTATGGAAGCAATGAAAATGGAAAACGAAATCTTCTCATCAGCAACTGGAACAGTAGCTTCTGTTAATGTAAGCGCAGGAGATGCCGTTGAAACTGGTGATGTGATTGTTACAATTAATTAATTCCCATTTAAAAAACATAAGAAGGGGGAACTTCTAAATGAATTTC
>CAZLPH010000107.1:4132-8335 GCA_964561345.1 uncultured Candidatus Epulonipiscium sp. | reverse complement strand
ATTACCTTATGGCAAAAGTTTTTTGGAGATAGAGATACCGGAGGAAAGAGTTAGCGGGGAATTATTATCACAAATGCATTATTATAAGCCAAGTCTGAGCCAGGAAGCATTAGTGAAAGAAGCTTTAGATAATCCAATAGGCTCTCCAAAACTATATCAGTTAGCTGAAGGAAAAGATAAAGTTGTTGTGATTGCCAGTGATCATACAAGACCTGTGCCAAGTAAGATTATCATGCCCCTTATGCTAGGAGAAATTAGAAAAGGTAATCCAGATGCAAAAATCACAATTCTCATTGCCACAGGGTGCCACAGGGAAATGACAAAGGAAGAACTATTAGATAAGTTTGGCCCAGAAATTGTTAGGGATGAAGAAATTCTTGTCCATGATAGTGAAGATGATAGTATGTTAGTCAAGATAGGTTACTTACCATCAGGTGGCCCCCTCATTATTAATAAATTAGCCCACGAGGCAGACTTACTAGTATCCGAAGGATTTATTGAGCCACATTTTTTTGCAGGATTTTCTGGTGGTAGAAAAAGCGTGTTTCCAGGGGTGACAAGTAAAGTAGCCGTTATGAGTAATCATAATGCCCAGTTTATTAATGATCCTAATTCAAGAACGGGGATTGTTGAAAACAACCCAATTCACCGGGACATGCTTTACGGGGCAAGAGCAGGAAGGTTAGACTTTATTTGTAATGTGGTTATTAACTCAGCCAAAGAAGTTATTTATGCAGTGGCTGGAGACTGCGACCTAGCCCATATAGAGGGTAGAAATTTTTTAAGTAGCCAGTGTAAGGTAAATGCTGTTCCATCAGACATTGTTATTTCAACTAATGGTGGTTACCCCTTAGATCAAAATATTTATCAGGCAGTGAAGGGGATGACAGCTGCTGAAGCCACTGTTAAAGAAGGTGGGGTTATCATTATGGTTGCCAAATCAAATGATGGCCACGGAGGAGAACAATTTTTTAAATCTTTTAAAGAAGAAAAAGATTTAAATAAGATGATGAAACAGTTTCTAGATACGCCAAAAGAGGAAACCATTCCAGATCAATGGCAATCTCAAATTTTTGCTAGGGTGTTGCAAAAAGCAAAGGTAATCTATGTATCAGATGCCCCAGATGACATGGTGAAAGATTTGCATATGATACCTGCTAAGACGATGAATGAAGCAATTGAAAAGGCAGATGAAATATTGAATACAAAAGATGGAAAGATAGCTATTATACCGGATGGTGTGTCTGTTATGGTTATCTAGTAGATACGAAACACCTGCCAATTGTAGCTATAACTGGCAGGTGTTTTTTAGTCGTATATTATAGAGGAGGTTTATGATGAAAATTTTATTAGCACCAGATTCTTTTAAAGAAAGCTTAAGTGCAATTGAAGTAGCCAATGCTATGGAAAAAGGATTAAAAAAGGTTTTTCCAGCCGCTGAGTATATTAAAGTTCCAATGGCTGATGGGGGAGAAGGGACCACTCAGTCATTGGTTGATGCAACAGGTGGGCAAATGTTGTACCGTGATGTAACCGATCCTTTAGGTAAGCCTGTTAAGGTCAAGCTAGGGATTTTAGGTGATGGCAAAGTTGCTGTCATTGAAATGGCCAGTGCCAGCGGCCTGGAATTAGTGACTAAAGATAAGCGTAATCCCCTAAAAACAACTAGCTATGGGACAGGGGAATTAATTAAATATGCCTTAGATCAAAAAGTAGAGACCATTATCATAGGAATTGGTGGTAGTGCTACTAATGATGGCGGTGCTGGCATGGTTCAGGCCTTAGGAGGTAGGCTATTAGATAAGGATGGTAAGGATATTGGGTTAGGCGGTGGGGCCTTAGCCCATCTTGCCAAAATAGATTTATCCAAGTTAGATTCTAGAATAAAAGACGTTAAAATAGAGGTAGCTTGTGATGTTGATAACCCATTAACTGGAATATTAGGCGCTTCACATATTTTTGGTCCCCAAAAAGGGGCAAACCCAGAGATGGTTTTAGAACTGGATAAGAATTTAGAAAATTATGCAAAAGTTATCCAGAAAGATTTAAATAAAAGTATTGATAAGGTGCCAGGGTCTGGGGCTGCTGGAGGCCTAGGTGCAGGCCTAATGGCTTTTTTAGATGCTAAATTGTTAAAGGGTATTGATATTGTTATTCATTATACTGATATTAAAAAACAGATGAGGGGGGCAGATTTCGTCATTACAGGTGAAGGGAGTATTGATAGCCAGACCCGATTTGGTAAAACGCCTTATGGTGTTGCCAAAGTTGCAAAAGAACTAAGAATTCCTGTTATTGCAATATCAGGCCATGTGAGTGAAGATGTAAGGATCTTATATGATTATGGATTTGATGCTTTTTTTAGTGTGGTCCAAGGAATTAGTAGTTTAGAAGAGGCTCTCCAAAATGCTGCAAAAAATGTGGAGATGACTTGTGAATCCATTGGGAGAACCATAAGATTAAGTCATAAATATTCATCATAGGGGGTTTTTATGGAAAAGTGGCTAGTAATTGCAGATGATTTTACAGGTGCCAATGATACAGGGGTGCAGCTTGCCAAAAGAGGGATAGAAACCCATGTTGTCCTTCAAGGGAGAGATATTAATCAAGCTAATCTGTCATATGTTTTAGATACGGAATCAAGAAATATAAGTGAACAAGAGGCTTATGAAAGAATAAGCTACCACTTAAAAGAGGTTTTGAAAAATGACTATAAAATTCTTTATAAAAAGGTAGATTCAACCCTAAGGGGGAATATTACTTCTGAAATTAAAGCAGTTGATGATGTATACGGCCCTCAGCTGATTATATTTGCCCCTGCATTTCCCATGATAGGCAGGACAACAGTAGGCGGGATACATTATGTTAATGGGAAAAGAATCATAGAAACTGAGTTTTCTAAAGATCCACTTAAGCCAGTGACAGAGGATCGTATTACCAATCTCTTAGAAACAGGCTTTGAGGAAAAGATAAGTCACCATTATCTAGACCAGATTAGAAACAACAAAATAGACTTGTCCCGAAGCAGAATTCATACCTTTGACGGGGAAAAAAATCAGGATTTAGAAAATATTATCCAGGCAGCCTTTAATAGCAATAAAAAAATTCTTTGGGTTGGGTCTGCAGGATTGGCCAATAGTATTTTAAGCATTACAAGGCCATTTAAACCATCACTTGCTTTAATAGGCAGTGTCAGTGAGGTTTCAAGAAAACAAATGAATTTTGCTAAAAGTAAAGGTACTCAAATACTAGAGGTAAGCATTGCAAAAGCCCTAAAAAATAGAGATATTACAAACTATGTAACAAAGGGCATAGAAATTATTAAGGCAGGCAGTGATTTAATTGTTACATCATCTTATGATAAAAATGATTATTTAGAAACTCTAAAAACGGCTCAGGGTTTATCCATTGAAAAAGAAGAGCTAGGTCACCTTGTTCAAAAAATATTAGGAGACATTAGTAAAGAAATTATTAAAGTAAGTCATATTTCAGGTCTATTTGTCACAGGTGGGGATACGGCCATTGGTTTTATCCATAGTACAAATGCTGTGGGATCTCGTATTATAGAAGAAGTAACAACAGGAATACCTTTCATTCAATTAAAGGGTGGAGATTTTAATGGGCTTAAGATGATTACTAAAGCAGGTGCCTTTGGTAATGAAGACGCCATATATAATGCAATGGAGAAGTTAAAGGAGGATAAACAATGAATTATTACGGGGTAAGTATGGGAGATCCAGCTGGCATAGGGTGTGAGATTATTTTAAAAGCCCTGAAGAATGAAAAGTTTAGAAAGACATCCATTGTTTTTGGAAGTAGGGGTGTGGTAGAGTACTTTCATACACTTTTAGATATTCAAGATGACATTAAACTGATAACAGATATATCAGAATTTGATCAAGACTATATCAACCTAGTAGATGTAGTGCCTCTTTCTATGGATGATTTTGAAATAGGAAAGGTTTCAAAAATCTGCGGAGATGCTGCTTATCAATATATTCATAAAGCAATTCACTGGGCAATGAAAGGTGATACAAAAGGTGTTGTAACAGGTCCATTAAATAAGGAAGCACTACATTTAGGAGGCCATCAATATGATGGCCATACTGAAATATTTGCCCACCTTACCAATACTAAAAAATATGCCATGCTGCTATGGAGTGAAAAGCTAAAGGTCATTCATGTGTCTACCCATGTATCACT
>CAZLPH010000107.1:0-4122 GCA_964561345.1 uncultured Candidatus Epulonipiscium sp. | reverse complement strand
ATGATAGAATACTTGACACCATTGCTTTAGCCCATGATAATCTAAGAAAGATGGGTATCGGTCATCCCAGAATTGCTGTTGCCGGACTGAATCCCCATAGCGGAGAAGGGGGATTGTTTGGCAAGGAAGAAATGGATGAAATCATTCCAGCTATTGAGACAGCTAGCCAGGCAGGTTATAATGTAGAAGGCCCAGTGCCACCAGATACTGTTTTTTTAAAGGCTTCCCAAGGACAATATGATATAGTTATTGCTATGTACCATGATCAGGGACATATCCCTATGAAAATGTTAGCCTTTGATTCAGGGGTTAATATTACACTTGGATTACCTATTGTTAGGACTTCTGTTGACCATGGAACAGCTTTTGAAATAGCTGGAAAAGGAATAGCAAGGGAAGAAAGTATGATTCAAGCCCTAACAGCTGCAGGATATTTTAACTAGTCTATTTAAAACTTTAAGATGACGCCTCAAAATAAGACATTTATCTTTGAGGCGTAAAAATTTATCTCAAATAGGTTATAATATAAATAAGATGAGATTAAGCCTTATTTGTTTAATCAGTAGAGAGGATGACAGACAATGTTACAAGAAAAATATAAAAATTTAAAACAGCAATTAGCAGACCTAGGAAGTGTTTGTATTGCTTTTTCAGGTGGTGTAGATAGTGCCTTGTTACTTTATGTGGCCCATGAAGTTCTGGGAGACCGGGCCATGGGCATCACTGTAAGGGCTTCTATGTATTCCCAAAGAGAAATGAAAGAGGCAAAAGTGTTTGCAGAACAAATAGGTGTTAAACACTTATTTGTTGACGGAGATGAATATAATATTCCAGAATTTGTGGCCAATGGAAAAGAACGATGTTACTATTGTAAAAAGGCTATTTTTACAAAGATTCAAGAGGCGGCGGCCAAGTATGAAATTCATCATATAGCTGATGGTAGTATCACTGATGATGTTTTTGATTATAGACCGGGGATGCGGGCCCTGAAGGAACTAGAAGTGATCAGTCCTTTAAAAGCAGCGGGATTAACTAAAAAGGAAATTAGGGACTTATCAAAAAAGCTTAATTTACCTACATGGGATAAGCCATCTATGGCATGTATGGCATCACGAATTCCTTACGGTGTAGAGATTACCCCAGATAGGTTAGCCCTTATAGAAAAAGGGGAAATGTATCTACTAGATCATGGTTTTACACAGTTTCGCGTTAGATACCATCATGAAATTGCTAGAATTGAAGTGATTCCAGAAGAAGAAGAGAAGTTTTTAGAGCCAGAGTTTAGGGCTAAGGCAACTACTTATTTTAAAGAAATAGGTTTTACATACGTTGTACTTGATTTAGATGGATACCGGGTAGGTAGTATGAATGAAAGCTTATCAGCTAAAGAGAGGCATCAAGACTAAGGAGGTGCAAAATGGAGAAAGAAAAGTTAGTTGAACTATTAGAAAATGTTAAAAATGATCATGTGAGTATTGAAGAAGCTTTAAGTACCCTAAAAAGACTGCCTTACGGGGAACTTGGCTATGCAAAAATAGATCATCACCGGGCTCTTCGTAATGGTTATCCAGAGGTTATTTACTGCGAAGGTAAGGAAATAGAACATATTCAAGGGATCGTTGCCCATATGCTTGAACATCAAGATAGAAATATTTTAGGAACCCGGGCAAGCCAAGAAGTTTATGAAGCTATTGGTGAAATCACTGAAGATGTGGTCTATTATCCTTTAGCAAGGTGTGTGGTTGTTAAGAAAAGGGAGATTCCTAAAACAAAACATAAAATTGTGGTTGTAACAGGTGGCACAGCAGATATTCCAGTAGCAGAAGAAGCCATTGTAACAGTACCATCACTTGCTGTTCCTATCCGCGATAAAGCGCCAGACTCTGTTTTGCCCGCCCAAGTTGAGCAGGAAGATGTTGAAACACCAGTTGTCCGTAAAAAAATGCGACTCCCTCTACCATCCTTTGAACTTTTAGAAGCTATTCCACAGTCTTCTTTTAAGACTCCCTATGCCGTCCTTGAGCAAAAAGCCAACGACCTTATGACCTGTCTTGCTGACTTCGGCATCCAGGGGGAGCTTGTGGGTATTACTCCCGGGCCTGTTATCACCATGTTTGAAATTCGCCCGGCTCCGGGTGTTCGTGTGGCCCGCATTGCTAATTTAAGCGACGATTTAGCGCTTGCATTAAAAGCCGTTGCCGTGCGTATTCAAGCCCCTGTTCCCGGTACAGATACCGTAGGGGTTGAAATTCCTAATGAAGTGCGGGAAGTGGTGTGTCTACGACAAATCCTTGGCTCTGAAACCTTTGAAAAATCAAAATCTCTGTTATCTATTGCCCTTGGAAAAGATATTGCAGGGCACCCTACAGTGGCTGACTTAGCCACTATGCCTCACCTTCTTGTGGCTGGTGCAACCGGAGCAGGAAAAAGCGTAGGGATTAACTCTATTATCTTATCCTTATTGTACAAGGCAACACCAGACGAAGTTCGTTTGCTTCTTGTTGACCCCAAAAGGGTTGAGATGGCAATCTATGCAGACCTACCACACCTCGTGCACCCTGTTGTCACTGAAATGCAACTGGCTAAAAATGCCCTCGACTGGGCAGTCAGAGAAATGGATGATCGCTATACCATTTTAGCGCAAGCGCAAGTGCGTGATATTACCGACTATAATGCCAAATTAAAGGAACATGCCCAAAAGCCCATCCCTGAAATGGAAGGGCTTGAGTCCATGCCTTACTTGGTCATTATTATTGATGAGCTTGCTGACTTGATGCTAACGGCCGCCAAAGAAGTGGAAACAAGCATTGTCCGCCTTGCACAACTAGCCCGTGCCGCTGGTATCCACCTTATCCTCGCCACTCAGCGACCTAGCGTGGATGTTGTTACGGGTATTATTAAAGCAAACTTCCCATGCCGCATAGCCTTTCAAGTTACCTCAAAACATGACTCTCGCACTATCCTTGATACCGTAGGGGCAGAGCACTTACTTGGTAAGGGTGATATGCTGTTTAAACCTAGTGGCGGTCGATTTCAGCGTATGCATGGTGCTTTTGTAAATGATAAAAACGTGAAAAAGGTCGTTGATTACTGGAAATCATTGAAAAAACCTCAGTTTGACATTGATTTCGCTGATTTTGGTACATCGTCAAGCGAAGCTTCCGGAAATGGGCAAAGTGAAATTTACGATGACCCAGTGTATGACGAAGCGGTTGAATTTGTCACCCAGCAGGGCAAAGCGTCCATCTCGCTTATTCAACGTCGTTTCCGTATTGGATTTAATAAAGCTGCACGTATCATTGAGCAAATGGAATATGACGGTATCGTTGGCCCACAAGAAGGCAGTAAACCACGCGCCGTCTTGCGATAATTGCTTTCGCCCTTATAGCTCTTTTTAACACCTTACAACTCACTCGTATTGTAGGTTCGGTTCCCCTATGAAATATATCCGTTTTTACCTTTTAATTGTGTGTACACTTGTCCTTCTTCCTAGCGTGGCGCAGGCCTCAGCCATCACTGAACAGGTAAACCGCCACTACGCTAATATGTCGAGCCTGAAAGCTGACTTTACTCAAGAACTTCGCCATAAAGAGAGTGGTAGTGTGGAAAACCGCTCTGGTGTGTTTTTTCTTAAAAAACCCTTACTAGTCAACTGGGATACACAAAGCCTTACGCCGGAACGGCTCATTATATCGAAGGATAAGATTTGGAATATTTTTCCCGATGAACTGCTTGCCTATACATACCCACTTGAAGTGGTGAGTGATTCACGCAATATTATCCAAGTTATCACAGGACAATCCAGCCTTGATGAAACATTTAGTATTGAAGGCGAAACACAAGAAGGCTCTTTAACGAAACTGCACCTTTTCCCTCATGAGTCTGTGCAGTCACTTACAGAAGCCTTTTTATGGGTCGATGCCGCTGGGCTTATTCACAAGATTACTATTTTTGATTTTTTCGGCAACCGTAACACCATTACATTCAGCAATCACCGCATTGGTACCCCCTTAGATGCCTCACTCTTTACCTTTACTCCGCCAAAGGGATATGAGGTAGAACATAAAGATATGGAATCCATACAAAATACCTTGCTTCAATAGGCGTATTGTCCAACAAAAA
>CAZLPH010000106.1:0-8378 GCA_964561345.1 uncultured Candidatus Epulonipiscium sp. | reverse complement strand
TCTCATAAGGTTGTAGATGGTCACTCTCCCCATTTAACTGGAAAAGACCTAAGTGCCTATAGGGTTGCCGGTGTTGATACAGATCATGAGTGTAGTACCCCCGAGGAAGCTATCGAGCGGCTACAAATGGGAATGTACGTTCAGATCCGTGAAGCTTCAGCAGCTAAAAACTTAGAGACTATTTTAAGAGGATTATTAGATAGAGACATTCCCTTAACCAATTGTATCTTTTGCACTGATGATCGGCACTTGGAGCATATTATCTCAGAAGGCCATATTGATCAAATGATTCGTAAGGCTATCTCCTTAGGCTTAGGACCTATAGATGCTATTGCAATGGCGACAATCCAAGCCGCTAACTGCTATGGTCTTAAAACTAAAGGGGCAATTGCACCAGGATATGATGCGGATTTATTAATTCTAGATGATCTGGCGAATTTTAAGGTAAAAGATGTGATGGTTAAAGGTAAGTGGGTTGTAAAAGAAGATGAACTAGCTAAGGATCTTTTCGCAAACAAAACAAATCCCCAAGCTGTCACAGGTTCAGTTAATATGCCTAATATAACTGAAAACGATTTTAAGCTTAATTTAAAAAAGAACATAGTTAACGTGATTCAAATCATCCCTGGGCAAATTGAAACAAATAAGGTGATCCGAGATGTAGCCACTGCAAAGGATCTGTGTAAAATTGCCGTTATTGAAAGACATAAGAATACTGGCAACATAGGCCTAGGGCTTATAGAAGGCATAGGCTTTAAAAATGGCGCTATTGCCCAGTCTATTGCTCATGATTCCCATAACGTGGTGGTTTTAGGCGATAATGACTTAGATATGTCAGTGGCTGCCAATCATATTGCTAAGATCCAGGGGGGAATTGTGATTATTTCTAATGGAAGAGTCGTAGAAGAGTTAGCACTCCCAATTGGCGGACTTATGAGTCTAGAAGAACCTGAGTATGTTATGACCCAAGTTAAAAAACTCAATGTTATTGCCAGAGATATGGGGGTTACCACTGGGATAGATCCATTTTTGACCCTAGGCTTTATGCCATTGCCAGTTATCCCTAGTATTCGTATCACAGACCAAGGACTATTTGATAGTAAAAACTTTAAATTTATTAACCTATAGATTAGAAAGGAAGTAACCAATGAGACTTTATGTTGCACGCCATGGCCAAACTTTATGGAATACCCAAAAACGCATGCAAGGTTGGGGAAACTCAGATTTAACTGAGCTTGGGATTAAGCAAGCCAAACAACTAGGAGAAGCTCTTTTACCAATTGATTTTAACCAGATTGTCTCTAGCCCTTTAGGAAGAACCCTTGAAACAACTAAGCTTGTAATGGGTAATAGAGAGATAGACATGGTAATAAATGAAGATTTCAAAGAAATGGGCTTTGGATCCTGGGAAGGCCAAAGTCCTGATTCACTCAAAACAATGCATCCAAATGTCTATAAGAGCCTTTGGACCAATGCACCAGGCTATGTGCCAGTGGATGGCGAAACCTTTGAACAAGTCCTAACTAGGGTTACACGCGGTATTAAACAGATTGTTTCTGATAACCCTAAGGGAAACGTTCTATTAGTAACACACGGTATGATCGTACAGATATTGCTAGTACATATGAAAGGCTTACCCTTATCAAGGCTTTGGGATAGACCCGTTGTAAATCCTACAAGCCTAACAGTATTTGATATAGAACCAGACAGCATAGAGATCATTAAAGAAGGGGATACAAGCCATTTAAAATAAGACTATATAAGCACTCTTTGATGCTTATATAGTTAACTCTTCGTTAAACTTGTATTTTGCGCATAGTTTATCCTGTAAGCATCCAATACCCTCTTATAAAATTACCCACAAAAAATAGCACCGGCCCTGTGCAACCCACAAAGCCAAAGCTGTTTTTACGCTTCATCTTTTTTATTCATCTACATTTCCCCGCAATGTTTGTGCTAACATATCCCAGCGAGTTTCCTCTGGCTTACTAGCCAGGAGAAACGAGTCGGGATATATTGCCCAAACAAATGCGGCAAAACCCCTAGATTTTAAAAACCCCAACAATATCATTAAGTTTATTTGCCATCTGATCCATTGAGTTAATATTAGCTGAAACTTCTTCAAATGCAGCTGTTTGCTCCTGAACCGTCGATGCCACATCTTGGGTATTATTTGAATTATGGCCAGCAACGTCCTGGATTTTTTTTACTGTGTCTGAAATTGTGTTAAAGTCATTGCTAACTTTGTCTGTAATGGCCATAATTCCTTGAGACTCTTTTAATGTCATGGTACTACGGCTTAATATGTCTCTTAACTCTTCTTTTAAACTCTCCATTGAGGATTCCTGGCCTTTTGTTTTATCAACTAAGTCTTCCATAGAAAGCATTACATTAGAGGTGTTATCATTAATACTAGCGATAATATCACTAATTCTACTAGCTGAACCTGCTGTTTCCTCCGCAAGGGACCTAATCTCTTCTGCTACGACTGCAAACCCCCTCCCCGCCTCTCCTGCACCTGCCGCTTCAATGGACGCATTTAGGGCTAATAGATTAGTCTGTGATGAGATTTTTTGTATAATCGATACGATTGCTCTAATCTCCACAGAAGATTTATTTAAGGCTTCCACCGTATTAGAAGCTTCTTTAATCGCTACTGCAAATTCGTTTAACTCTTTTGACTGGGCATCAACTTGCTTGTTGCCCTTTTCGGCTGCGTTCTGGGATGCATCTGATGCACTAAGGGTCTGAGATGCCTTTTGGGAAACGCTGATAATATCATTTTTTAGTTGGTCTGCCAAGGCATTTAGTTCTTCCAATTGATGACTTTGAAGTACTGAACCGTCTGCCACATCCATGGCCGCCCCTGCAATCATTTCCGTCGATTTTGTCAGTTCTTCTGTTGTGTTTGAGATCGCATTCATATCGGTTGATAAAACAGTTGATACACTTGCAATACCTGTTACAATTTCATGTATGTCCTCTATAAAATCATTAAAGTAATGGGTCATTTCTCCTATTTCATCTTTTGTTGTAATGTCTATACGTTTGGTAAGGTCACCACTACCTTCTGACAATGCCTTTAGGTCAGCTGTTAAGCCACCTATTGGCCTTCTAATTCCCCTGTTTAAAAAATAATACGATATTAATCCTATAAATAATGCTAGAACACTTAAGATGCCATTAATGATCTTTGCATTTAAAACCTTACTGCTAGAGTAATTAGAGAATTCTGTAACCATTTCATTTATTTTCAAAGTGAATTCTCTAATGTTTGCATTGAGCTCTAAAGATGATTCTAATTGGCCTGTCTCTAAGACAGTACTAAAGATCTCCCTAAATGACCTATTCCATTCTTCAGATATATCATCTATCTTTTCTATGGAAGGGACATATGTAGGCTTAGCTAGGCCTAGCTCTTTATTGCCCTCTTTTATGCTTTCTAAAATCATATCAAATATTTCCTGTGTCTCCTCTAATTCACTTTTTATCAATTCATCTTGGTTATTTTCAGAGTAAACATTAGCTAGTAAACTCATTCTATATGTGGTTGCTCTTAGTCTTCCAGAATAATTAACAAATGCAGCATCATTTTCCAGTGATTTATATGTTTGGAAATTTACCCCTACAATGACAAAGATAAAGACAACCAAAAAACCATAGGTTAATATTAATTTGCTCTTAATTTTCATTCTCAATCATCACCTATTCCTTCATTATATATTACTTTTATTATACACTATACCACACAAAAGGCCGAACCAGAAATAACCCTAGTTCGACCTTTTGTTTATTGGTCTGCTTTATAATTACCAAGTAGTTCAAAATATGTGCTTTGTTCTAGAATCCGGCCAAGTGCTATGAGTAAGTTGGCATCTTGTAGGTTTCCTTTAAGATCAACAAAGAAAAAATACTCCCATGATCTATCATGTATAGGCCTTGACTCAATTTTAAGTAAGCTAATCCCATTGTAATAAAAATGTGCAAGTGCATGATAAAGTGATCCGCTATTATGTGGAACTGTAAAAATTACACTTACCTTATCTGCTTCATCACTATAAGTCATATCTTTACTGATAATAATAAACCTCGTATAGTTATGAACATTATAGTTTATATTTTCTTCAATGGCTTCAAGTCCATATATTTTGGCAGCCCTCATACTTGCAATAGCCGTCCTATGCTTTTCATTTGTGTCTTTTACATACTTTGCACTTATAGCTGTATTATAATAGGGTATCTGCTGCCAGTCTTGATGCTCAGATAAAAAGGTATTGCTTTGGCTAAAACCTTGTGGATGTGAATACACTTTTGTTATATCATCTATTTTTGTTCCTGGTAATCCCAGTAAATTATGTTTCACTGAAAGGATTTTTTCCCCAACAATATAACACTTATATTTTTTTATAAGATCATAGACTTCCACAATAGAACCTGCAGATGAGTTTTCAATTGGTAAAATACCATAATCCACCTTATCATCTTGAAGATTTTTAAGAACCTCTTCAAAAGTTGAAGAATAAGTAGTCTCATAGCTGTCATTTTTAAAATATTCCGAAAGGGCTTCCTCACTAAAAGCCCCTGGAACACCTTGACATCCTATTATACACTTATTTTTTTTTTGAAACCTCTGCCCAAGATACCCACCTTGAATAAGCTTAAAGATATCTGGGTTTTTTTCGTATAAGTTAGCTAGTGACAAATTCATTTTCTTTTTTAGGTCCATATTAATCTCTGAAAGTTGCTAGTTTACGGCCTTCCACTTCTGCATATTTCTGAAGCTTAATCATAAGCTTATCAAATGCTTCAGGTGTAAGGGACTGTGGTCCATCACAAAGTGCTTCTGCTGGGTTATTATGAACTTCTATAATTAGTCCGTCAGCCCCTGCTGCTACTGCTGCGCAAGCTAGTGGCTCTACCATCCATGCAAGACCTGCCGCATGACTTGGGTCTATGATAATTGGTAAGTGACTTAGTTTACGAATGGCTGGGATTGCAGATAAGTCTAGTGTGTTTCTTGTATAGGTTTCAAATGTTCTTATGCCACGCTCACAAAGAATAACATTCTCATTACCGCCAGCCATAATGTACTCTGCTGACATTAACCACTCTTCAATGGTTGATGCTAGTCCTCTTTTAAGTAAGATTGGCTTATCAATCCTACCAAGCTCTTTGAGCAAACCAAAGTTTTGCATGTTACGCGCACCAACTTGAATGACATCTACATCTGCAACAAACTTTTCAATTGAATGTGGGTGCATAATCTCAGTTACAATTGGCAGTCCTGTTTCAGCTCTTGCTACTTTAAGAAGCTCAAGACCATCTTCCTCTAGGCCTTGGAATGCGTATGGTGATGTACGTGGCTTGTACGCACCACCACGAAGGAAGGCTGCACCGCTCTTTTTTACATCCCTTGCAATACTTGATATTTGATCCTCACTTTCAACAGAACATGGTCCAGCCATAACAACAATTTCATTGCCACCAATCTTACGGCCCATAACATCAACAATGGTGTTTTCAGGATGGAAGGAACGATTTGCTTTCTTAAAAGGCTCACTAACACGTCTTACTTTGTCTACAATATGTCTATTTTCGATACTAGCAGGATCAATCCCACTTGTATCCCCGACAAGTCCGAGTATACTATAATGAGATCCTTTTACTGCTTGAACCTCAACAGGATGTTTTTGCTCTAAGTTCGCTATTAACTTATTAATCTCTTCTTCTGCAACATATGGTTTTATAATTACTATCATGTTAAATACCCCTCTTTATTAATATTTATAATTATTTATATTTTACTTAAGACGTTTTCTATAGTCTATAATCGTCCTATCATATTCTAAGTTCATTAGCGGAGATGTTAGGAAAAAATCTGCGCTTGATAGGTTGTTAGCTATAGGTATATCATATAGGACTGCTATTCTTAGAAGTGCCTTTACATCTGGATCATGCGGTTGGGCTGCTAAAGGATCCCAAAAGAAAATCATAAAATCAATATTACCTTCTACAATTCTAGACCCTATCTGTTGGTCACCACCAAGTGGTCCACTATTATAAGCTGTTACTGGTAAACCAGTGGCATCAGCAATTAACTTAGCTGTTGTTCCAGTTCCGCATAAAAAGTGCTTGCCTAGTTGCTTTTTGTTTGCCTTTACCCAGCCTAGTAAATCTACTTTACAGTTATCATGGGCAACAAGGGCAATGCGTTTTTGTTTCTCCATTGTTATTGTGGTTGTATCACTCATCCTATGGCTCCTTTCATATTTATGATCCTAGGTATGCTCTCTTAACATCATCATTATCTAGAAGGTCTGAGGCCTTACCTGAATTTATAACTTTACCTGTTTCAAGAACGTAAGCACGGTGGGCAATCTGGAGTGCCATTGTAGCATTTTGCTCAACCAAAAGTACTGTGGTCCCGTTCTTATTGATTTCTACTATAATATCAAAGATTTCTTGAACAAGCATTGGGGCAAGTCCCATTGAAGGCTCATCTAATAACATAATCTCTGGTCTACTCATTAAAGCTCTAGCAATGGCTAGCATTTGCTGCTCACCACCACTCATAGTACCAGCAAGTTGCTTGCGTCTTTCTTTGAGTCTTGGAAAACGTTTGTACATTTCTTTAATGTCTTTGCTAACTTGTTTTTTATCTTTGATGGTATAGGCACCTAGCTCCAGATTTTCCTTAACAGTCATCTGGGCAAATACACGGCGTCCTTCTGGCACATGGGCCATTTTCTGTGTCAGTATCTTGTCAGCACTAACACCGTCAATCCTTTGATCTCTTAGTGTAATTGAGCCTTTTTGCGGTTTGATCAAACCAGAAACTGTATGTAAAATCGTTGTTTTACCAGCCCCATTAGCACCAATTAATGTAACAATTTCTTTTTCTTTAACATCAAATGAAATATTTTTAAGTGCATGTATGTTGCCATAATACACATCTAAACCTTCTACATGTAGCATTTGCACCTCTCCTTATGCTCCTAAGTATGCCCCAATAACCTTTTTATTGCTTTGAATCTCTTTTGGCGTTCCCTTGGCAATAACTTTACCATAATCAATAACAACAATTCTCTCGCAAATTCCCATTACAAGACTCATATCATGCTCAATAAGCAAAATTGATGTGTCTAGTTTTTCATGGATCATTTTAATTGTTTCCATAAGTTCTTGGGTTTCGTTAGGATTCATCCCTGCCGCTGGCTCATCTAAAAGCAAAAGTTTAGGATTTCCAGCAAGTGCCCTAGCAATTTCTAGTTTTCGTTGTTGGCCATAGGGGAGATTGTTACTAATTTCCTCAGCTAAATGTTCCATATCAAAAATCTTTAGCAATCTAAGCGCTTCTTCTTCTGCCGCTTTTTCTACTTCCTTGTATTTTTTAGTTCTAAATATTCCCTCTAAGGCTGTATACTTCATATGATGATGACAGGCTGTTTTAACATTGTCAATAACCGTCATTGATTTAAACAGTCGTATGTTTTGGAAAGTCCTTGTAATACCGCGCTCCACAATTTGGTATGGTTTCTTTCCGACAATATTTTCACCACCAATTTCAATGCTTCCGTTTGTTGGCAGGTATACCCCTGTCAACAGGTTAAACACAGTTGTTTTACCAGCACCGTTTGGACCAATTAAGCCGACCAGTTCATTGTTATTAACCCTTAAGTCAAAATCAGTAACAGGCTTTATTCCTCCAAAAGTAACACTTAAGTTTTTAACGTCTAATAATGGCATATTACTCACTTCCTTTTGCGTCTGAGCTAGATGGCTTTCTTTTAAATAAGTCTAACACCATTTGTGTAAAAGACTTTAATGTAAATCCTTTGGTTTTAAATAAAATTATTGCGATTAAAAGAGCTGAATAAATAAGCATTCTATACTCTGCGTATCGCCTTAAATACTCACTAGCAAGTCCAAGAACAATGGCTGCTATAATTGTTGCCTTAAGACTTCCCATTCCACCTAAAACAACAATAACTAATATTTCTATTGAGTATAGGAAGTTAAACTTCTTAGGATAAAGCTGTGTTAAATAGTGTCCATACAAGCCACCTGTAACGCCTGCAAAGAATGCTGAAACAGCAAAGGCAAATGTCTTGTAATAAGCAACTGGTATTCCCACAGATTCTGCTGCTATCTCATTTTCTCGAATAGCAATAATTGCCCTACCATGCCTGGAATTCATCAGTAAAAATATAACAATAACAATCATTGTCATAATCCCGTATGCCCAGATATAGTTTGTGTACTTGCTAAGACCTGAAAGACCCTTAGCACCACCCGTAATGGTTAAATTATTTAAGATGATACGAATAATCTCCCCAAATCCTAGGGTTATAATACCTAAATAATCTCCTCTAAGTCTT
>CAZLPH010000105.1:0-8393 GCA_964561345.1 uncultured Candidatus Epulonipiscium sp. | reverse complement strand
TGAGCCTTTATATACTCATCTAATTCTACTTTTTTATCCGTTAGCCTTGCCACCTCAAGGGTAGCCTCCTCATGACCAGTTAGGGCTGCAAAAGGGGCGAACTGGGCAGCACGCTTATCTCTTGGCATATGGGGGTAGTGGCTTGACCTATGGTGGGGCAAGTTAATAATATCAGGGTATGGATTTTTCACGCCTTGTGCCCTCCTATCTGCTTGTTACGAGAAATACTTGTGGCCCCTTCTTGAAGGTTCATTCCTTTTAAAACAGCATTCTTCCCGTATTTGCTTTTTAATGCAATAAGAGACTCTTGTAGTTTTCTTTCTTTTTCTAATGCTGCTTCTTTTTCTTTGCTAACTTTTGGATCGAAAAACAGGTCTAGCTGGTCATAAGAATCTTTAGCAATCTTACTTTCACAAATAACCTTATTTGCTTTAATTGTAACCCTTCTAACTAATAAGGTCTCATCTACAATCTCATCAAATAAGGCCATTACTGCCGCCATTATAAGCCTTGTAGATGATGTTTGCCTGGCTAAATTGGTGGTTCCATGGGCTTGTTTTGGAATTTTCCTCCCATAGCTATCGGTGGTAATCTCACCTTGATAGGCCTTGGCCCTCCCATGATTGTTAAGGTTTTCTATGTCATAGCCTATTGTTAGGACCATCTGATTAGTCACTAGTCTTTTAGCCACTAAGTCCAAAACCAGTAGGTCTGTCATTTCCTTTACGATTAACTTGGCCTTGTGGGCGGGGTAGGGATCATGGAGAACCTGGCCTGTGCCTATGCTATTTGACTTTGGCTTGTATGACTTTATGTCAGCCATTGTACAAGGTTCCCAGCCCCATGCATGGTCAATGAGGAGCTCTGCGTTTACACCAAATAACTTATAGAGCAAGTCTTCATTATAATACTCACTAGCGGCCCCAATAGAACATCTTGCAATATCCCCCATGGTATATAGTCCCTGGACCTCTAGCTTATCTCCATATCCTTTGCCAACCCGCCAAAAATCAGTAATGGGCCTGTGGGTCCATAGGGATTTTCGGTAGGTCATCTCATCTAGCTGGGCAATAAGGTCACCATCTTTGTCTGCTTTTATATTCTTTGCATGTATGTCCATTGCAACTTTAGCTAGGTATAAATTTGTTCCAATACCAACTGTGGCCGTAACCCCAGTTGTGTCAAAGACATCTTTAATCATCATCTTGGCCATTTCATATGGGCTAAGTTGATAGAGTGCAAAGTAGTTTGTAATGTCAATAAATACCTCATCAATTGAATAAACATGAATATCTTCTGGTGCCACGTATTTTAGGTAGACATTATATATCCTTGTACTATAGTCCATATAAAGTGCCATGCGTGGGGGTGCCACTATGTAAGATACAGCTATATGAGGTGAATTTTTTAATGCCTTGTCATCATATGATTCGGATTCAAAGCGTCTGTTAGGCGCCTGATATAGCCTTTTAGCATTAACCTCCCTTAGCTTCTTTATAACTTCAAACAGCCTAGGCCGGCCTGGTATGCCATAAGTCTTTAGGGGGGGAGAAACTGCAAGACAAATGGTCTTTTGCGACCGGCTAGGATCTGCAACCACTAAGTTAGTCTCTAAAGGGTCTAGTCCCCGTTCTAAGCATTCTACTGACGCATAAAAAGCTTTTAAATCAATTGCCACATATATTCTATCTGTCACCATTTTTTCCCACTCCTCTCGAACATACATTCTACATTATAGCATATGTTTCCATATAAAAAAAGCCCGGAAACTAAGTTCCTGAGCTTTTGCATTTAGTTTACAAATCCATTATTGCATCCCATATAACCTTTGCCACTGGTATGCCATTTTTCAAGTTATCTTCTCTCACTTTAACTGCCCTTGCACCGGGATATCTTACTTTGTTATCATTATCTATAGGTGTAGCACCTGTTATGTCTGATATGACATCTTCAATTATGGTATTTACACCCTCACTTGAGTTGTAGGCAAAGGGATCAATTGCTATAAAGGTTTGAGATAGGCCATATTCTTGTCCATCACATTCCTTGCCTATAGCTGTGGTTGATTTACCTAAAGATAATATTGAGCTTATTAAGTCTAGGGCAATTGAAATACTAGACCCTTTCCAGTAGCCCATGGGTAATATCCTTCCTGTTTCTTCAATTTCTTTAGGCTTCTGTGTTAGCTCCCCTTCTTTATTATAGCCGCCAAATATTGGTAGTTCCTTATTTGCTAACCTTGACTCCTCTATCTTACCGTAGGCAAATTGAGACATTGCAGAATCAACAACGACATGCTCTCCATTTTCTCTAGGGATTGCAAATACTAGAGGGTTATTCCCAATCTTAGGCTCTGCCGATCCCCATGGTGGCATATTAGGCAAGGTATTTGTCCAGCAAATACCGATACAGTCGGCATCTGCAGCTTGTATCCCATAAGAACCCCCTCTCATCCAGTGATTGGTGTTTCTTAAGGCTATCAAGCCAATACCATGGGTCTTAGCTAGCTCAATTGCTCTGTCCATTGCCATTTGAGCATTAATAATACCTAGTCCCAAGTTTCCATCCCATATTTCATAAGGTCCTAGACCTTCAACCTTTTGTGCTTTACTTTTTATATCTATATGACCTTTATCAATTTGGCTTATTACTGTGGCAAATCTATTAACACCATGGGAGTATATTCCATCAAGACTATTGTTAGCAAACACTTGACCAGCATTTAAAGCATCTGCCTCTGAAAAACCTTTATCCATTAAGACTGTTTTAAATCTCATTAGCATTTCATCATATTGTATTCTCATGTTTCATCCCCTTTGCATATTATAAGCATTGTGATATCTCTTCTATTCTAACATGTTTTTTTAAATAAGGCTCCTGGTACTTAATTATAGCGTCAAAAAACCTGGCCCAATTTGAATTGGGTCAGGTTTTTTCTATGTGTTTTATTTAGGCCATTCTTTTTCTAAATTTTAAATTGCTGTATATGTTCCTCAAGACTAATAGCCATATCTGCCATCTTCTCATTGGCATTTGCTAGCTCCTGGATACCGACTGTTTGCTCCTGGGATGAGGCTGCAATTTCTTCACTGCTTGCTGCTGACTCTTCTGCAACACTTGCAATATTGCCCACAGCATAGCCTATTTCTGCGGCGTCTTCATCTAATGCTTGAGCCGAGGATGCAACTGTGCTAATGGCATTTGAAATAGAAGACATCACATCAAATATCTCATCAAATGATTGGATTGTATCTAGCAAGGCTCCCTCTTGTTCTGCTATGGCACTGTCTGTTGCCTCAAGCTCATCAACTGAGTTTCCTATTCTTTCTTGGAGCTCCTCAATGATTCCTTCAATTTGGCCTACTGAGCTGCTAGATTGCTCAGCTAATTTTCTAATTTCCCCGGCCACTACAGCAAATCCTCTACCTGACTCACCAGCTCTTGCCGCTTCAATAGTGGCGTTAAGAGATAGGAGGTTGGTTTGGTCCGCAAAGCCGTTAAGTACTTCTACAATCTGGCCAATTTCTAATGATTTTTGTGATAGCTCATGAATAGCCGTGCTTAAATTAGCACCTGCCATTTTGTTCTTGTTCATTGTTGCTTGCTGAACCCCGATTAAGGCTTTGCCGGTTTCTAGCTTGTTTCTTGCTGTATCTGCAAGCTGATTGGAATCATTCATTTCGTTTTTTATGCTATTAATTTCATTAATGATACGCTCTACTTTATTACTAGCAGTATCTGCAGACATTGATTGCTCTGTTGCCCCTTGGGCCATTTCAGAAATCGCTATGGCAACCTGCTCAGAGCTAAGGCTGATTTCATTAGATGAGAGACTTATTCCCTCAGATGACGTAACGATTAAACCACTTAATTCTTTTATTTTTAAAATCAGACCACGGATTTTTTCAGTCATAGAGTTCATTGCCTCTGACATCATCCCAATCTCATCCTTGCTATCTATATCACTGCTTATAGTAAAATCTCCTGTTTCTACCACACTCAGCACCTGGATAAATCTTTTAATCGGCTTTGAAATTGACAGTGAAAAATAAACGGATATTAAGGAAGCAATGGCTATTGCAATAACGGCAAGCCCCATAAAGCTGATTAGTGTGTTTCTTAATTGTTGCTGCTGCATTTGCTTTTGGATAAACACTTCCTCATCGATATCATCTATATAGTTACCCGTCCCAACAACCCAGTCGAAGGGCTCAAAATACATTGAAAAAGCTCTTTTTTCTAGTGGCTCAGTTTCACCGCTTTTTGGAAACCAGTAGTTTGAGTATCCGCCGCCTTCTTGCATACCATTTTCAATAATATCCTTCATATAAGAATTTTCTTTTAGGTCGACTGCATTCATTCTGTTGGTTCCTTCTGTTTCATTTCCAAGTAAAACAACATTGTCCCCCTTGGGTGTGTCAGCCCAGAAATAGCCATCCTCACCGTAGGTCATCTGGCGAAGCAAGTTTGCCCCTATTTCTTTTGCCTCACTTAAGCTTAAGGCACCTTTCTTGTGCTGGTTTTCTAGTTCACCTAGCATGGTTATGACAGTTTGAACCTCGTTGTTTATTCTAACATCAAAGTCATCTCTTAATTGATTTTCAAACGTTATAAGGCTATGGTTATTTACCTTGTTAAGAGAAAATATAGCTGATCCACCAATAAGGACCAGTAATATCAGGTTGCCTACTATGGCAGCAGCTACTATTTTTGTACTAATCTTTTTCATAACAATCTTCTCCCTTCACAAATTTTGCTAATAAGCAACATATTACACCTTTATAATAGCACACACAGGGGGCCTAGCACAATCAATTTAAGACCTGAATGATTAAATAGAATTTCTGCTGATGAATGTGGTACAATAGGTGTTATTTAAGACAAAACACTGACAAGATAAAGAGACCTTACGGAGACAAGATATGACACGACAATTACAGTATAAAATAGATAATGACCATAGTGGTAAACGCATTGATATGTTTTTAAAAGAAAAACAGTACTCTCGGGCGGTAATAATACAATTAAAGAAAACAAAGACAGGTATTCGAAAAAATGGCCTTTGGGCATGTGTCAATGAAATCCTAGTGGCTGGGGATAGCCTGGATATATGCTTAGAAGAACTGACTTGTTCTCAAAACATTGTTCCAAGAGAGTGTGTATTAGATATTATATATGAAGACGCGGATATCCTCGTGGTCAACAAGCCTTATGATACGCCTATTCACCCGACCCTTAATAACTATGATAATACTTTGGCTAATGGCGTTATGCATTATTATCACCAGCAGGGTAAGACTTTTGTCTTTCGCTGCCTTAACCGCTTAGACCGGGATACGACTGGCATAACAATTCTTGCTAAGAACTTGATTAGTGCTGGTATTTTATCAAAGCAGATGCAAGAGGGGAAAATTAGCCGAGTTTACACGGCTTTTGTAGAGGGCATTACAAGGGAAGAGGGGACCATTGACCTGCCTATTGGGCGAGCTGAAGGGACCATTATTAAGCGGATGGTGGACGAAAAAGAGGGCAAACGTGCCCTTACCCATTATCGGCGGCTAGAAGTATTCTATGTCGAGGGAAAACCCGTGTCAGTTGTTAGGCTACAGTTAGAAACAGGCCGGACCCATCAAATCCGGGTCCACATGGCTGCCGCTGGCCACCCTCTTCTTGGGGATTTTTTATATAATGAAGATAACCACATGCTAACAAGGCAAGGCTTGCATGCAGCAGAGTGTGGATTCTATCATCCTATCACTGGGGCCTATCAGAAGGTTGTGGCCCCCCTTCCTAGGGATATGACTGAGCTTATAGATAGCTACCGCCTAAATGTGCCTGTCCCCACTTCATTAGACTGAAGTGGGGACAGGCACATTTAGGAAATATATAGATAATACTAGGCTCTAGAGATGGTTACTGTGGCTATATTGCTAGCTTTAGTCATGCTTGATTTTATCCCACTCTTCACTTTCAGCGCCCACAACACACTTACCATCAACCCTCATAGATAGGCGTTTCTCACAACGGCTTATGGCTTCATCCATAAACGCCTTCGGTATGGTCATAACCGTCTGCTTGAGCTGCTTGTGAAACACATCATTACTGGGCTGATAATGATAAAAAGACCACTTGCCTTCTTTTTTTTCATAAATTAAATTTGCATTCTTTAAGATTTTTAAATGCTTTGAAATATTATATTGACTCTCTTCAAGGACATCAATGATTTCAGATACGCTTATTTTTGAGTCTATTGATAACAATAGCCACATTATTCTAAGCCTTGTCAGGTCCGACAAGGCTTTAAAAGTTGTTACATAATTCTCCAAGGGATTTGGCTGAAAATCTTTCATATTTACCTCCTATATTTAATATATGTCTACATTGGCATACATAAAGTATAGGGGGTTTTTGTCTGTTTGTAAAGGCACTATGGCTTGCCTTTATACAAACATAAAAAGCATACCACCAGAAACTGCAAGGGTTATGACAGTTAGGCTAAAGGCAATAACGCCTTTTGGCTTTAACATAGAAGAAAGAATTGCAAGCTCTGGCAAGCTAGCACCTGTACCCCCTATAAGAAGCGCCATGGCAGCCCCCATACTCATCCCTTTTGTTAGTAAGGTACCTAAGAGTGGTATGGCCATTTCGATTCGTAAGTATAAGGGTACCCCTATAACTGCTGCAATAGGAATAGCAGACCAGGAATCCCCACCAACATATTTTTCAACCATGCTGCTTGGTATATAAGCTAGTGCAATACCACTTATGGCCGCACCTAGTATGGCATATGGGGCGATTTGCTTAAACAAAGAAAAAGCGAATTGAAAGGCCCCCCTAGCCTTCTCTTTATGGCCACCACTCTTAGCTTGTGGGGTGCAAGAACTTGTTTGTACACTGCCACATGGATCCGCCGCTTCACCACAAGATTGTGACTTGTTTTTGGCTGCTGCTATTTCTGCTAGGTCTTTTACTTGAAACCTAACCCTACTACGTCCCACAGTAAGACCTGCTAGTATCGCCCCGCCAAATGTCCACAAGAAATAGATAAATGCTACTTTAAAACCAAAGGCGCCAAATATTATTCCCACAACAACAAAGTTTGATAAGGGTGCTGCTATTAAAAAAGGTAGCACCGTTGAAAGGGGCGCTGACATTTCTATCATCCCCATTGCAACTGGTACCATTGAAGCGCTACAAAAGGGCGTCAATATACCAATGGATGCACCTGTAATTGATCCTATAACAACATTTTGATTTCTTAACTTCTTTTGAAACTTCTCTTGGGGTATATATTCTTTAATAAAGCCTGTTAGGATTGATATACCCGCAATGATAATAATAAGTACTGACCCTACATGTCAAAACTCTCCAAGGGCTATTTTAAGCTGTTCATTCATAATGTAAGACCTCCATTTTTATTGTATTCGGCTTCATGCTGGCTAGTACTAGCCAAAAAGCCAATACCATATCTGCCGGCTTAAAGGGTGAAAGAAAATCAAGCGACCTACTTGAGGGCCTACCAGATTCTTATTATATAATCCCCGGTCCTAGAATCGAAGTTGACGGCAGAGAAAGTGAAATGGACCATATTATCCTAGGTCCAAATGGCATATTTGTCATGGAAACTAAAAATCATAACGGTTACATAGAAGGCAGCGAATCAGATAGGGAACTCGCACAACATAAGGTTGGGCGGCAGGGGGGAAAATATAGTAATAATTTTTACAATCCTATTAAGCAAGTTAATACCCACGTTTACCGCCTATCACACCTTCTAAAAAATAACGGCTACGGCTACTGGGTACAAGGCATGGTTCTTTTTACAAATGATAAGGCAGAGGTTGATGTTAACTGGGTTAAAACACCTGTCTTTCATTTAAGTAAACATGGGGCCAATGACGTTCTAGATTATATTATAAATTATAAGGGCAAAAATAACTTAAAAACACAAGATCTCCACCAGCTTGCTAAGCTTATTAATGAGGCTTCTTTAAACGGTATGGATACCAGGGCCTACAATCAGTTACTAGCATAAACAAGAAAAAGCAAATGAGTCCAAATTCATCTGCTTTTTTGTTAGAACCTATTATCATATAACTTGCCTATGATATTTCCACCTTAATCTTATCTAAGGTCTCTATAATCTCCAAGGTCTCCCATAGGGGCATAATCTCACTTTCTAAGAGGCCATTTTGTAGGCAGTTAACCACTTCTTCCACCTCGTAATTATAGCCATTTCCTAGCATTGGTAGATCAATGACCTGGTCATCACTACCTGGCACCTTCAAAGTGGCTGACTCAGCATACCAGGCATTGGGAATATGAATCCGTCCATTTTCCCCTATAATACCAAAGCGAATTTTTCTTCCCATTATTTGTCCTCCTATTTAGAT
>CAZLPH010000104.1:0-8393 GCA_964561345.1 uncultured Candidatus Epulonipiscium sp. | reverse complement strand
CTGGCTAGAAATCATATGTTATTTAATCATAACTCCGTAGGAATCGTGAATTTAAAAGGTGAGTGTGAAGATACTAACGGTGTTATTTTAGATGTGGATGATGAAGAATATTTCAAGCGCGCTATGAGTGGAGAAAGTTATATATCGGCGCCTTATTTAGCGAGAGATACGGGTGAATTAGAAATAGCATATGCCGTTCCTATTAGGGAAATTGATGACAAGACAGAAAAAGGTCCCAGTGATTTAATAGAACAAAAAACTGAGTTTGGAGAGATAATAGGCGTACTTGTTATTAAAAGGCCAGGTAGTGACTTTATAGACATAGCTAATAGCATCAAATTTGGTGAGAGTGGGACAACCCAGATTATTGATCAATATGGCACAATTATAGCCCATGAAGATCCGATACTTGTTGAAGAGCAAGTTAATCTGATAGAGGAAGAGACTATTGATCCTGCACTATATGGGTTACAAGAGATACATACAAAAATGTTTGATATGACTAAAGGTATAGGAAGGTATCAGTACAATGAAACAGAAAAGACAATAGCTTATGCCCCCATTGAATTTACAGGATGGACAGTAGGCATTAGTACAGATACAAAGGAACTGCTAGAACAAGTTCCAATTCTTGCTATGTGGTTACTGGCTTTTGCAATAGGGTGTATAGTGCTAGGAATTATTATGGCAATGTTAATGTCTAATAAGATTGTTAAGAGGCTAATAAAAATTAAAAGCAATGTTATGAAGTTGGCAGAGGGTGATTTTACTCGAATTGCCCAAAAACACGGTACTAAGGATGAAATAACAGATATTTTAGATGCTGTGGAAAAAACTAAAATAGATATTGTAAAAATAATAGAGGATATTAAGGAAAATTCTAATCTACTTGAGAGGGAATATGTGAATTTATTAGAAGTTGCAAAAGAATTTTCACAGGTATCTGAGATTATCTCTGTTTCTGTGGAACAGGCATCACAAGGCAGTTACTCACAAGCTACTGATTTAAGTAATGTCAACGAAAAATTTATCTATTTTAACGACAAAATCACAAAGAGTGTAGAGCAAATTGCAGAGATTAGTATTAGTAGCGATACAATTTTTGAAAGGGCAGGAACAAGTAATAGTGATATGGAAAGATTATCATCTTCTATGAATGTAATTGGTCGTTCTTTTGATGATGTGGAAATATCAATCCATGCAATGAGAACTAGTATGGATCAGGTTGCCAAAATTACTAATCTGATTAATGATATATCAGAACAAACAAATCTATTATCACTAAATGCCACAATTGAAGCGGCAAGAGCAGGTGAGGCTGGTAAGGGATTCAATGTTGTGGCTGGTGAGATTAGAAAGTTATCCCAGCAATCTAAAGAGGCACTAGATCAAATTCAAAATGCAGTTTATGCAGCAATTCATGAAACAGAAGAAATAATAGAGAAAACAGATATTATGAAAGAAAACTTGAATAATGGTGTGAGTGATATTGATAAAGGGATTATTTCATTTAGGACTATTTCAACATTAGTAATGGAAATGGTTCCTAAAATAAAGGAAATATCAGAAAACACCAGTCAGATTGCGGAAGACAAACAAGATATTACAATGAATATCGAAAGTATCTCAAATGTTTCAGAGGAAATATCTGCTACGACACAAGAAATAACAAGTTCCATGGAAGGGTTAGTTAAATCTAGCTCTGATGTAGAAGATGTTGCAAAAAGATTATCAGCACATACGGTGCAAATGAGAAAAGCAACCAATGAATTTAAAATTTAAAAAGAGGAGCGATAATAATGGGTTTTAAAGATGACTTTGCGTGGGGAGTAGCGACTTCTTCCTATCAAATAGAGGGTGCGGCATATAGTGATGGAAAAGGGTTGTCGATTTGGGATATGTATTGTAAGGAGCCAGGTAAAATATTTAATGGCCACACAGGAGATGTTGCATGTGATCACTATAACCGGTATGAAGATGACATTAAAATCATGAAAGAAATGGGGATTAAAGCCTATCGTTTTTCAATTTCATGGGCAAGAGTTTTACCCAATGGTACAGGTGAAATTAATGAAAAAGGATTGGAATTCTACAGTAAACTTGTTGACACTTTGATAGAAAATGGGATAGAGCCTTATGTAACACTATTTCATTGGGAGTTACCTTATGAATTGTATAAAAAAGGTGGTTGGATGAATTCAGATAGTCCTTTATGGTTTGAGGAATATGCAGCCCTTGTTACAGAGAGACTATCAGATAGAGTAAAATACTTTATTACATTTAATGAGCCACAATGCTTTGTTGGCTTAGGCCATATAGCAGGAGTTCATGCGCCAGGACTTAAGCAGTCTGTTCCAGATACCTTGCAGATGGCTCACCATGTATTACTTGCACATGGAAGAGCAGTTAAGGCAATTAGAGCACATGCAAAAAGAGATGTAAAAATAGGGTATGCACCGACTGCTTCTATGCATTATCCTGAAACAGAAAAAGAGGAAGATATTGAAGCGGCAAGAAAATCAGTGTTTTCTATGCCAGAAACATTAGAGGATAACTGGGCTTGGAATATAACTTGGTGGAGTGATCCAGTGTTTTTTGCGAAATATCCTGAAGATGGGGTAAAATTATTTGGTGATTTTATGCCTGAGATTAAAGAGGGGGATATGGAATTAATAGCGCAACCTTTAGATTTCTTAGGACAAAATATATACAATGGTGGTCAGGTTAGAGCGGGTAAAAATGGCGAGGTAGAATTTATCAAAAGACATGAAGGATTTCCTAAAACAGCACTAGGATGGCCTATTACACCAGAAGCATTATACTGGGGACCTAAGTTTTTATATGAGCGCTATAAGAAACCCATCTATATTACGGAAAATGGGCTATCTTGTCATGATGTGGTTTCTTTAGATGGTAAAGTTCATGACCCTAATAGAATAGATTTTTTACACAGATATTTAGCCGCATTTAAGAGAGCTGCAGCTGATGGTGTTGAACTTGCGGGATACTTCCAATGGTCCTTTATGGATAATTTTGAATGGCATAGTGGCTATGAGGATAGATTTGGCCTTGTGTTTGTCGATTTTGAGACCCAAGAAAGAATTGTTAAAGATTCAGGGCATTGGTATAAAACAGTTATAGAGAGTAACGGAGAAATATTATAATAACATTTCAATTCATACATGGCAGGAGCTGATAAAATGGAGATATTAAACGATAAGGATCATCACGAGTATTTTGTGAAGCAAGCAACAGAATTAGTGGATAAAATGACAGTAGAAGAAATGGCGACACAATTAAAATATGACTCTCCTCCAATTAAAGCATTGGGCATTCCTAGGTATAACTGGTGGAATGAAGGATTACATGGTGTGGCTAGAGCAGGCGTAGCTACCATGTTTCCACAAGCTATTGGGCTTGCAGCTATGTTTGATGAGGAAATGTTAAATGAAATAGCAGATGTCATTGCGACAGAGGCAAGGGCTAAATACAATGCTCAATCTAGTACAGGTGATAGGGATATTTATAAGGGGCTCACACTGTGGTCACCTAATATCAATATATTTAGAGACCCAAGATGGGGAAGAGGCCATGAAACTTATGGAGAGGACCCATATTTAACAGCAAGACTTGGTGTTTCTTTTATTAAAGGCCTTCAGGGTGAAGGGAAATACATGAAAACGGCAGCTTGTGCCAAGCATTATGCAGTCCATAGTGGACCAGAGAATGAAAGGCATAGTTTTAATGCAGAAGTGTCTCAAAGAGACTTATGGGATACTTACTTACCAGCATTTGAAGCATGTGTTAAAGAAGCTAATGTAGAAGCGGTTATGGGGGCTTATAATAGAACCAATGGGGAGCCTTGTTGTGGCAGTAAAACCTTATTACAAGATATACTCAGAGATAAATGGCAGTTTAAAGGTCATGTTGTATCAGATTGTTGGGGGATTAGAGATTTCCATACTGAGCATCATGTAACATCAAATCACCTAGAGTCAGCAGCCCTCGCACTTAAAAGTGGCTGTGACCTTAACTGTGGCAATGTCTATTTACACATGTTACAAGCTTTGCAAGAAGGGTTAGTGACAGAAGAAGAAATTAGACAATCTACCATTAGGGTATTGACGACTAGATTCAAATTGGGAATGTTTGATGAGGATTGCAAGTACGATAACATTCCATATGAGCTTAATGATTGTCAAAAGCACAATGATCTTTCTTTAAAAGCTAGTAGGAATTCAAAAGTCCTATTGAAAAACGAGGGTATCTTGCCCCTCAATAAAGATAAACTAAAAAAGATAGCTGTTATAGGGCCAACAGCAGCTAGTGAAGAAGTGTTAAAAGGTAATTATAGTGGGACAGCATCCAAGTATGTAACCATCCTTGAAGGGATCCAACAAAGTGTTAATCAAGATACAAGGGTATTTTACTCAGAAGGCTGTCATCTATATAAAGATAGGGTAGAAGAATTAGCACTAGCTAATGACCGGATAAGTGAAGCAAGAACCATTGCCAAGCTAAGTGATGTTGTTATTTTATGTCTAGGTCTAGATAGTACCATAGAAGGTGAGGAAGGAGACACAGGAAATAGCTACGCTGCAGGGGATAAGCTAGACCTTTCTTTACCTGAGTCTCAATTAAAGTTATTAGAAGCTGTGGTTAAAACCAAGACACCTACTATTGTTATCATTAGTAGTGGCAGTAATATGGATCTAACATATGCAGATGAACATTGTTTAGCAATTATTCAAGATTGGTACAGTGGCTCAAGAGGAGGAGAAGCTTTAGCACAAATTCTATTTGGAGACTATAGCCCTTCCGGAAGACTCCCCCTAACATTCTATAAATCTGCTGATCAATTGCCAGATTTTAAGGACTATGCGATGGAAGGTAGAACATATAGATATTTTAAAGATACACCATTATATCCATTTGGCTATGGCTTATCATATACATCATTCCAGTATTCGGATTTTATAATAGAGCAAGAAAAAATAAAATCAGGTGATGATATTGAACTTAGTGTAAGTGTAAAAAATATAGGGGAAGTACCAGCAGATGAAGTGGTACAAGTTTATATTAGGGATAACAAGTCAAAATATAGAGTAGCAAACCATAGCTTGTGTGGCTTTAAAAGAGTCACCCTAGACCCGGGAGAAAGCAAGATTGTAACCTTTAGAGTAACATCTGAGAGTATGGGTGTTGTAGACGATGAAGGTGAAAGAGTTATAGAGCCTGGTAAGTTTACGGTGTTTATTGGTGGCCATCAACCGGATGATAGAAGTTATGAGCTAATGGGCAGCAAATGTTTAATAGGAAATTTTATGATTGAAAACTAAAACAACCCCCACGATTATATGATCGTGGGGGTTGTTTTAGCCATATTTATTAATCTAAAACACCTGCAAGAGGATTATTCTTCATTGGAATTTCCCGCTCATAACTTGTTTCAAGTGAAAGATGTTTTCCGCTTTCACTGCTTTTTTCAAAGCTGGTTAGAATCTCTAGAACATGATAAGTTTGCTTATAATTTGCCCTGTAAGGTCTACCTGTTTGAAGTGCCTTTGCCATATCAGCTAAACCAAGACCACGGCTATTTTCTTTGTAGTCAAAAAGTAGGGGCATTTCTTTTAGCTCACCATCTTCAGGTCGAAGCAGTTTAATTGACCCACCAAAGTTGTTTGGATCAGGGACAATAAGGGTTCCCTTAGAGCCATATATTTCAAATCTAGCTTGGGTTTCGTAATGAACATCAAAGGTGGTGAAAATTGTAGCAACGGCCCCATTATCAAAGTTCATGATGCCAGTTACATGGGTTGGAACATCCACATCAATTATTGTGCCGTTTTTTGGCTCACTTGTAATAGTTCTTTGCTTGAAACTGGATTTTGTTACACCAGTTACACCAGAAACACCGCCTAATAAGTTAACCAGTGCAGTAATGTAGTAAGGCCCCATGTCCATCATGGGTCCGCCACCGTGCTTGTAATAGAATTCAGGGTCAGGGTGCCAACTTTCATGACCCCGGCAAATCATAAAGGCTGCAGCCCCAACAGGCTCACCGATAAAGCCATCATCAATTAATTTACGACAAGTTTGGATGCCGCTCCCCATAAAGGTATCTGGTGCACCTCCTAACATTAACTTTTTCTCCTCAGCTAATTCAGTTAGAATTTTACCCTCTTCAAGGGTTGCAGCTAAAGGTTTTTCGCTATACACATGTTTACCAGCCTCAAGAGCAGCTTTTGTCACATCAAAGTGCTCGTAGGGCCTAGTTAGGTTGAGTACAATATCTACTTCTGGATCTTTAAAGACATCATGCATGGTATCATAGATTTTTGGAATATTGTAATCTTCTTTTGCCTTCTCTGCTTTTTCACGAACTAAATCACAAACACCTATAATTTCTATTTCTTTAAATAAGCTAGTTATATTTTTAAGGTAAATACCACTAATGTCACCAATACCTATGATAGCAATTTTTATGGTAGCCATATAAAATCCTCCTTTAAATCTTAATTAATACATTTTAGCGTCATTTTCAAACCGTTCAGTTGTAAGCTTATTATCCATTGCGTATTGTTTTCCTGTTGCTGCCCATAACATACCCCGCTCCATCATAACTTGGGCAGTAGGAGAGTTATCAAAGACGTCATCGTGATGACCGAGTGCTGTATAAAAAACTCTGCCATTACCCCAGTATTTGGTCCAGGCCACTGGCATATCAATCGGTTTATTAGCAATATGATAGTAGTCTACAAGGGGAAATCTTGTGGTTGCTAATATTTCTATAGAAGGGTCTATGTGCAAATAATAATGCTCTGTACAAACGGGGAAGTCTTCCAGACCTTCTACAATAGGGCTAGAGGATTTACTAATATGAACCGTGTAATCAATATTATCCCCACCAGGGTGACTAACCCATTGACCACCTGTCATAAATTGCCATTGGGTATTTTGGCGAAAAGAGTCACACATGCCACCGTGACATCCAGCAAGCCCAACCCCGGCAGCCACAGCTTTTGAAAGATTAGTAACATATTCATTATCAATTTCACCCATAGTCCAGCAAGGTACAATTAGGTCAAGTGCCATTAATTTGTCTAAATCAGCCAGACAATCTAGTGTGTCCCTAATCTCTACCTCAAAGCCATTATTTTCTAAAATCTTTGCAAAACGCTTTGAAACCAGCTCAGGTTCATGTCCATCCCAGCCGCCTTGAAAAATAAGTGCCTTTTTAGTTTCTTTCATCTTATACGCCTCCTATATTCTGCATTTTAAAGGGTTACCAATTTTGACTGACTCGAAGATTAAATCAATAAGATACATAACCCTCAGAGATTGCCCAGGTTTTACAATTAACTCAGCCCCATTATTAAGAACGTCTATAATATTGTTATAATAGTCAGACCAATCAGTTGCCACTGTTGGCAAATCAAGTTGCATAGTGGTTTCATCAGGCCTTGGTGCCATGGTTCTAGTAGGACCTGCTGCTGTGTAGACAATATCATTTTCCCATTTCAGTGTTTTATCTGTGGCCAGTTTAACAATTTTGCCATCACACTCCCAGTTATTGATAACAGCTGTGCCGTCATGACCTGAGACATGCCATCTTGGCTGGGGAATAAAGCAGTTAGTAGAAACTTCCACAGAAGCTGAAATACCATTTTCAAATTGTATAAGTGCCTTAAAGTTATCATCTACTTCTGCTGAGAAAACAGATGCTAGGTGTGCTGAGACAGAAACCACAGGGCTATGGATTAAATCAAGTAATTGATCAAACAAATGAACCCCCCAGTCATAAACCATCCCACCACCATTAACAGCATATCCACGCCAGCCATGAAGTGCCCCTCTTGATCCTAGGACACGGCTCTCTATAAAATAAGGATCCCCAATGGTCTTGTCAGCCAGTATTTTCTTAATGATTTGATAGTCTCTATCCCAACGCCTATTTTGATGAACTGAGAATAGCTTACCTGTTTGATTTGAGACTTTAATGATTGCTTCTAGTTCGGCTGCATTCATGGTTACAGGTTTTTCACAAATAACATTTTTGCCGTGCTCCAGACATTTAATAGCCAAATCCTTATGGAAATCATTAGGTGTGGCAATGGTCACAATATCAATCTCATCATCTCTTAATAAGTCATCTAGAGTCTCGTAGACATGTAAATTGTTTTGCTTTGCTTTTTCATTGGCTTCTTCCCGAATATCATAGACACCCTTTACAGTAATGCCAGGTATTCTTTCCGAAATATTATTATAATGCCAATCACCCATCCCACCATAGCCGATAATCCCTAACTGATGTTTCATCATGTATCTCCTCCTAAGTTCATGTTATAATACAAGTATAAGGCTATTACCATGATATTACTGGACAAAAAGAC
>CAZLPH010000103.1:0-8398 GCA_964561345.1 uncultured Candidatus Epulonipiscium sp. | reverse complement strand
GATAACCGTTTAATCATGATGTATGGCAATCATAATATATACCTTAGAAATATGGATTATGTGGAGAAACATTATTATACAAGCTATAACGAATATAGGGAGCTCGAGTATGAGTTTTTGATGGGAATGGTGCCCATTGAGGCTTTGATATTAAAACATACCGAGACATCTCAGGAAGTATTTGTGGTCCATGGACACCAAGGAGATTTTTTAAATGATCAATTTTGGCTGACAACTATGATATCCTTAAAATATTTCTGGCGCTACTTACATTCCTTTGGCATCAGAAACCCTGCAAGTCCGGTTAAGAATACTTTTAAGCGGCATAAGATCGAAAGGAACTTCAAAAAGTGGGTAGGGATCAATAAAAAAATGTTAATCTGTGGCCATACCCACCGCTTTAAGTTTCCAAAAGAAGATGACCTGCCTTATTTTAATGTGGGCTGCTGTACCTATCCCACAATTATTACTGGAATCGAAATATCAGGTGGCAATATTGCCCTAATTAGATGGAAGACAGAACCTGACCACCAGGGATTTCTTAAGGTTAACCGGTTGGTTTTGAGAGGGCCTAGGCCCCTAACTGACTTTCAGATGGAAGAAGTTTAGACAAATAGAAACAATCACAAACCCAAGATGGTGTTAAGTATTATTACAAGTCAGATCAGAGGTGGGTATTCATGAATAAAGTAATGTGGAAGGATTTATTCAAAGATTATATATTAGAAAGAGGAATCGATTATTTTAATCGTAATTTTATTGAAAATGTGTATGTTAAAGACAATATAATAAAATCCACTGTATGTGGAACTAAAGAATATAAAGTGGAAATAGTGACAGATAATGAAGCAATTATAGACTTAAGTTGTAATTGTCCATATGCAGATAGCGGGGAAAATTGTAAGCATATGGCAGCGGTATTATCTTATTTAGAAAGCAAAGAGAATGCTTTAGCAGGACAAGATAGAGGTGAAAGCATTGGTAAACTAGTAGAAGCAGTAGATACAAGTATTGTTAAGGAATTTTTAATTGATGTTCTTAGGAATGATTATAAATTATTAAATAGGTTTAAAAGCAAATTGAAGTCTGATATTTCACCAACAGATATGGCGGGTTATAAAAACCAAATATCTAATGTTTTTAGGAAGTATGCAGGGCGGCATGGTTTTATTGATTATAGAAATGCCACGTATTTCATATCAGAACTTCAAGAAACGCTAGATACTGATATACAATCAATGGTAAATAATAATCAATTACAAGAGGCATTTGAACTTACTAATTATATATTTATTAGAGTTGGAAATCAAGATATGGATGATTCAGATGGTGGAACGGGAGAAATAGCCGACATTTGTCTAGATATATGGCAAGAAATACTATACAAATGTGAGATTAAACTTAAAGGGGAAATGTTTAATTGGTTTATTACTCATTTGAATGGTTCGGTTATAGACTATATGGAAGCGTATATAGAACAGATTATATTTGATGATTTTAAAGAAGAAGAATTCGTGACAAATAAAAGTGTATTTCTTGACAATAAGATCAATGAATACAAAAAAGAGACGAATGTATGGTCTAATAGTTACAGACTTGGTCAATTGGTTCTACGTCGTATAGAAATCCTAGAGGAAAGGGATGTAAACCCAAATATTATTGAAGCGTATTGTAAGGAAAACTTGGAGATTAATGAAATAAGAAAATATTATATAGATCTTTGTATTAATAGAAAAGATTATGATATGGCAATTAAATTACTTAAGGAAGGTAGAGACAAAGCAAAAGATTTGCCAGGACTTATCATAAGTTATAGTTTGACATTAAAGGATTTATATAAGCAAATTGGAAAAAATAAATTGTACGAAGAAGAATTATGGGCATTAGTATTAAACTATAAAGCAAGTGATCTGGATTTATATAAAGAATTAAAATCAATTTATTCAGATGAAGAATGGATGAAAGAAAGAGAGAAAGTATTTAGTAAACTAGCCTCCAATAGGGGAATTGATAAATTCTATGAGCTGGAGGGATTATACGATAGACTACTTGAGTTAGTTGTAAGGTCTCATGGATTATACATGGTAACAGAGTATGAAAAGGTTTTAAAAGATATTTATCCGAAAGAAATTCTGAGTAAATATGAAAACATAGTGAAAACTATGGCAACCAATACTTCTAGTCGGGCACACTATAAAGAGATCGTATCTATCTTAAGAAGAATGAATAAATACCCAGATGGTAAATTAAAAGTATCAGAAATTGTAAGTGAATGGAAAACAAGACATAGAAATAGACCAGCAATGATGGATGAATTAAATAAAATTTAATTTGAGTTGGATAGGGATGATCTGTAGCGTATTATTATTTCACTTGCAAAGACCATGACAGTAGATAAAGACGATCATTCAACAAGCCACCCACCTAAAATAGCCAGAAGGAGGTATCAATGAATAAACAAAAGAATCTTTAGATAATAATTAGAGTGTGGTATAATCATTATAGTTAAAAAATAACAGATTTTTCTACATTTATGGCTATAAAATGAGTAAAATATGCAGCTATAACAAGGAGGTCAAAAGATGGCGAGAATAAATGAAGAAAGTGACTTAGATGAAACGCAAGGAGAAAAAATTGAAGCCTTACAGGTATCAATAGATAACTTACAGCGCAGCTTTAACAATAAGATCGAATATGATGCCCACAAAAACAAGTTATTTGATGATATGCATAAGGAGCTTATGACCTATAAAAATGGACTTGTAGATAAGATGGTAGAAACCCTAGCAATCGATATTATTCAGCTTGTTGATTCAACCAAAAAACATGTGTCTGTTTATGAAGACAGTGACTATTCACAGGAGAATTATAAACGCTTACTTAATATTGTACATGGTATTACACAAGATTTACAAGATATCTTATACCGTCAGAGCATTGAACCTTATAGCATAGAAGGTGACGTGGTTGATGTTAGAAAACAAAAAATAATAAGGACCATAGAAACAGATGATGAGTCTAAAGATAATTTAATTGCAGAGCGTATGGTTGAAGGCTATGAAAAAGAAGATAGGGTCATTAGACCAGAACGCATAAAGATTTATAAGTACTCAGCAAAAGATTCCAATTAGGATAACATAACAATTACATAAAGAAAGAGGTTAAAAGAATGAAAAAAGTATTTGGTATTGACTTAGGAACAACCTATTCATGCGTTGCGTATATGGATGAGAATGAAAAACCGGTTGTATTGAAAAATTCAGAAGGGGACTTAACAACCCCATCAGTTGTATTTTATGAGACTGAAACAGACGTTACAGTTGGTAGCGCTGCCAAAGAAAGTTCTAAAATGTATCCTGATGAGGTTGTAAGCTTTATTAAAAGGGACATTGGCCAAAGTGGTTTTAACCGAAATATTAATGGGATTGATTTAAAGCCAGAAGAAATTTCTTCTTATATCTTGAAAAAAATTGTTATGGATGCAGAAGACTCTTTAAGAATGGAAAATAAGTTGGGTGAGGATGAAACCATAAGGGATGTTGTTATTACATGCCCGGCTTACTTTGGGGTTTCAGAGCGTGAGGCTACTAAGTCTGCTGGGGTAATTGCTGGCTTAAATGTTATGGATATTATTAATGAGCCTACTGCTGCTGCCATAACCTATGGTGTTATGGATCAAAGCGTTACAAAAACTGTTCTGGTTTATGATCTTGGTGGGGGGACCTTTGACGTTACCATGATTAACATAAGCCCAGGTGAGATACGTGTTATTTGTACTGGCGGTGACCATAACCTTGGTGGTAAGGACTGGGATGATCGTATCCTTGTCTACTTAGCTGAAGAATATCAAAAGCAAACAGACTCATCAGATGATGTTTTAGATGATGATGAAACATTTCAAGAATTAAGCCTATCTGCAGAGCGGGCAAAAAAGTTGCTGACGGCAAAGGATAAGGCACCTGTTTCTATTAATTATATGGGAGAGCGTGTCCGAGTTGAATTAACCCGTGATAAGTTTGAAGAATTAACGGAAGACTTATTGGTTCGTAGCATAGAGTTAACCCGTGATATGTTTACTGAAGCAGAAAAAAAGGGCTATGCACAAAGTGATGTAACAGAGATTTTACTTGTTGGTGGTTCTTCTAAAATGCCACAGATTATGACCCGTGTAAAAGAAGCCTTTGGCATTGATACAAAAATGTTTGACCCTGACGAAGCAGTGGCAAAAGGGGCAGCCATATATGCAACAAAGATGAGCGAATATAGTATTGTTCTTGAGGAAATTGCCAAAAACAAAGGAAAGACAGTTGAAGAAATTAAAGAAGACATAGACAGTGGGAATATGGATGTAAGCGCAGAGGCTCAAAAAGCAAATATCCCTATGGTTGGTGGCCGTTTGCCAGGCGGGGATGTAAAGATAATAAATGTCTCTAGTCGTAGTTTTGGGACAGAAGCTTATAGTAATGACGAATTAAAGTTATTTAATATTCTTTTAAAGAATTCTGAGCTTCCTGCAACAGGTGTAAACTCATTCTTCCCTAGATATGATGGGCAAGAGGCAGTTGCATTTGTTGTAAAAGAAAATCTTTCTTCAGACCCAATCATAGACCCTGAAATGGGAAAAGAAATTGGCGCTGTTTCTTTAAATATGCCTGCAGGTGTTACGCGAGACACTGAGATTCAGGTTACATTCCGTTTAGATGAGTCCGGGCTTCTACACCTAAATGCAAAAGAAATGAAAGAGGGCGGGGAAATAGAGACAGTATTCCAAACAACAGAAGGTTTAAATGAACAAGAAATGTCTGCAGCTATTGCCCGTAGTACCCACGCAACTGTGAATTAATATGGAAAACTATTTTATATTATTAGAACTCCCTTTTGATCCGGCAGAAAATAATCCAGAAAAAATAAAAGCGGCAATTGCCCAAAAACAAAGTTTGTGGTCCAAGGAGAAGTCCCATCCTAAAAAGGGTCCTAAGGCTAGTGAATATTTGGAACAACTCTCTCACATTAAAGAGGTAATGGAAGACGCACAAAAACGCGAGAAAGAAGCTGCTCAGGCAAAGTCAATTAGGATTGAAAAAGAGAAGGAACTAATTGATAAGTTAAAGATGTACAAATTAAAAAACAATATGATCTCAGATAAAGATATAGGAAGATTGTTAAATGTTTTTGGTCCTTATGGTTTTTCCAAAGAAGATCTTAAAAACGAATTTGCTAAGTTAGGTGACCAAGAAGACCAAACAATTGACCCGTCTGATGTGCTTGATTCAGCCCATCAATTAAATCTTGAAAGATACATGGACCAGCTAAAAATGCAAGATAAGACCATATATGATTTTCTTGCTGTCAATAAGCAAACTTCTAGTGCAATCATGCGCAAAACTGCAGAAGAGATAAAAAAGGAAATTTTAAATAAAGCTAACAAGACGAGTAAGGATAATCTAAAACAAGAACTAGCTGGCTTGTGTGCTGTTATTTTTTCTGATGAGAAGAGTAAAAAGAAATACGATAACTATGTTGCGTTAACTAAGTATGGCAAAGTTAATGGGGCTATTAAAGAATTAGCCCTCGGTAATGAAAAGAAAATCGAGACAAAAATGAAAGAGGGATTAATTGATATTGCTATTCGGGGCTACGGCATTTCTGTTGGTGAAGCATCCATCTATATTAGCAACTATTGTTCTTATATGGGTTACACTCTTTCAGAAAACTCGGTTATATGTGGTTTGTGCGGGGAGGAGAGTCCCTCATCTAGCATTAATTGCAGCAAGTGCCATGAATTGTTGGAGATTACTTGTCCTTCATGTGGGGTGAAAAATAGTAATGCAGCCAAGGCTTGCGCAAGGTGTGGCTTTGATTTAACCACAATGGAAGAGGCTCTTAAGCTATTAAAGCAGGCCAAGTCCAAATATGATCAAAAAGACCTAATAGAGGCAGAGGGACTCCTGAAAAAAGCCAAGGGTTTTTGGCCAAGCCACCAGGAGATTAATAATTTTGAGAAAAAAATTGAGACAGAGAAAAAACATGCTTCTGAATTAATTACAGGCATTATGGAAGAGATAAATAACAAGAGGCTATACGGGGCAAGGACCAAAATAAATCAAGCAAAAGCCTTGGGTTTTAAAATTGATGAAGCCATATCTCATGACGTGGATAAAAAATTAGCACATGTGGAAGAGCGTTTGCAATTTTTGCGGGGGGTTTCTGGTAATGAGGCCTTTACAGTTGCAATGGCATTATCGAAGCTCATTTCTGATTCTGACGAATTAACCCAAAGTCTTAAGGGATATACACCAGAAGAGAGTCCGGGGATTGCATATGAGCTTATCTTATCTTCAGCCATAGTAAGATGGGAAAAGAGCCCCTCAATTGGAGAACTCACCTATCACTTGCTTAGAAAAGAAAATAATTATCCCAATGATCCTGCTGATGGCAAGCTTGTCTACAAGGGGAAGGAACTTTCTTTTACAGATCAAAATATTGAAACAAATAAGGCTTTTTGTTATTCTTTATTTGTTGAAAGAGCAGGGGTGTTTTCAAGGGCAACTAGGCTAAGAGAACCCATTGTAAACGTACAAAACCTAGGAAACATTAAGGCTGTTGGCGGGGATGGTATCATAACACTTTCCTGGCATAGGCCAAGGACTGTCTCTGAGATTAAGGTGTCACTATACTGCGGCAATGAACGGCCAAGTGATGACGCTTTGTATAAGAGGGTCCCATCTGCCCGCTTGGATGGACTTCTAATAGAAAATGTATTAAATGGCTCCATCTACTGGATTGCTATTAGTGCAGGCCATGCCATCAATGGTAAAATCTATTTTTCCCAAAATACTTATATGTCCCTAATGCCTCAAAAACCTGCTAAGCCTCTTGAGGGCTTTAAAGTAAGGTTAGTGGATGATATATTTAAGGCTTCTTGGAAAGCCTCTAGTTGGGATGTGGTGTTGTTTTATTCTGAGAATAAGCCTACTTATGCTGTTGGTGCCATTTATGACATTAACGACTTACTAAAGACCTATAAACAAATTAACATTAATTTAAAAAGTAAGGAAGAAGCAGAGTTTAAGCTTCGTTTTATTGGGGAATGTTATATTATCCCAGGTGTCATTAATGGGTCTAATGTTATTATGAATTCGCCAGCTTATATTTCTTCGGTTCTAAGTGTTAAGGATCTTTCCTTTGATTTGGCTCCGGCAGGGACAGAGATTTATGTTAATTTTACTTGGCCTAGAGGGATTGACCGGGCAATGATTGTTTACCGCCTAGATGATTACCCATCGGGTGTAGATGATAGCTTAGCCAATAAAATTGAATCTAGTAAGTTGCAGTATGAGGCAAATGAAGGAATTGTGGTTAACAACCTTGTAGAGGGGACTTATTTTGCGGAAGTTTATACCTATTTTGAGAAGGGGACCCACAGGGTTTATTCTGAGGGGGTACGTCTTGAGCTGAATAATGAGCCTCAAAAAGAGGTTTTTTATAGCTTCAAGTATAAAAAAACAGGCCTTTTTAGCAAAAAATATAAACTTGAAATGACCATTGAAACAGAAGCTTCCTGTGTGTTTCCGGCTTTTTCAATTATAAGCAAATATAAGAGTGTCCCCCTAAAAAGAGGCGATGGTGAGCCTATTGTAGCAGTTGAGGGGCAGACACAAATAAACCAGACAAAGACCTTAGAGTTTGATGTTAATAATTTGAAGCCAGAGACGCGGCTGAAAGCCTTTTTCCTTAATGATAAGGATTACAAGGCATTTAAGATGGTCTGTAAGGCTGGAAATAAAATATAAGGGGGAGACCACTGATGGCTAGAAATTTTCTTTGCCCTAGATGTTTTGAGGAGCAAACCATTGATAAGATACAATATGTGTGTTTAAACATGAGTGAAAAGACAGGCTCAGTCTGTACAAAAGCCAGTCAAGCTACACCACAGACACCTAGCAATTATAAGAAACCGGTCTGTGACGAGTGTGGCCAAAAATTGGTGTCTAAAAGATGTGAAAAATGTAGGGGTGAACTGCCACTCAATATTACTACGGCTAAGAACTATCCTATAGCTATTATAGGTGCCAAAGAATCTGGCAAAAGTAACTATGTGGCAGTGTTAATTAACCAGTTAAAAAATGAGATTGGGCGTTTCTTTAATTGTTCCCTTATGGCATGTGGGGACCAAACACTCAACCGCTATAGGGATGATTTTTATAATCCCCTATATGAACATAAGACTTGTGTTAGGGGGTCAGATGCCGGGGATGTTGATCCTTTAATCTACTCCTTGATTTTTCAACGAAAAAGTAGGTTTTTGAAGAAAACAGTCAATGATGCAGCCTCACTAACTTTCTTTGATACGGCTGGTGAGAACTTAAACTCTGTTGATTCTATGCATACCTTTAAT
>CAZLPH010000102.1:0-8661 GCA_964561345.1 uncultured Candidatus Epulonipiscium sp. | reverse complement strand
CATCACTCATATCTGTTGCATACTCACCTGTTAACTTAAATTGTATATAGTCCTTAGGAAGCATAATATGTTCTATTTTCTTAAATATTTCTGGTTGATTTTTTTTAACCCATAAAATCTTAGGAGCTGTAAATCCTGTTAAAGCTTTATTACTTGTATATTTAGTAAGGTTTTCTTGCCCGATAGCCTTTGTTATATCCTCACATTCTTCTCCCGTTCGCTGATCAGACCATAAGATAGCCGGAATCAGAACGTCATCATTCTTATCTAACGCTACTAATCCATGCATTTGTCCACTAAAACTTATACTCTCCACTGTATCAGCTAGCTGAGGATATTCATTAACTAGCTCATTCATAGCCTCTTTAACACCAGTCCACCAATCCTCTGGGTTCTGCTCTGCGTAGTTTGTTTTGGGATAATACACTGGGTATTCTTTAGATGTACTCCCTATTATATCACCACCTTTATCAATGGCTAATATCTTCACCGATGATGTTCCTAAGTCAATTCCTATAAAACTCATATTTTCCCCTCCTATTAGATTGTTATTTTTTCATAGTGAAACAAGTTATGTATAGGAAGCAAAGACGCTCCTAAGATAGAAGCATTTCCACCTAATTTAGAACAAATAACTTTTGTTTCAGAAATCTCATATATGGTTGTTTCTTTTCCTATTTTAGACTCAATAAGTGGCATTATAATATCTTCATACTGACTAATACGCCCTCCTAGGACAATAGACTCTGGTGATAATCCTAGTATAATGTTTTCTATCCCTATTACTAAGTATTCTACATACTGCCTGAATACTTCTTGGACATTAGGGTCCTCAACTTTAACCTTAGCCATAATTTCATCAATATGCCCTTCTCTTCCTGTTATACTCTTATAGCTACCTTTGAGTGCTTTTTCAGAAGCAAAAACTTCCCAGCATCCATATCTCCCACAGCTACATCTTCTTTTCTCCATGGAAATATGCATGTGCCCAAATTCTCCCGCTTTTTTATTATTTCCTTTATACAGTTGATTTTGAATTATTATACCCGTTCCTATTCCTTCTTTAATAGATAGGTATATTAAGTTTGAGTTATTGCTCTCATCTGCTAGCATAGCTTCTGCGTAGGCTCCCGTATTTGCTTCATTTTCCATATACATTTGTGCTGGAAATAGATGCTGATAGACATTAAAATCAATGTTTTTAGCAGCTAAATTAGGGGCATTTTCTAAAAACAGTGTTTCCTCATCAATAATACCTGGAATGGCAAAGCCAATTCCCAACACCTTATCTTCTTCTATCTTATTTTTAACTAGCATCTTGTTGATTAATAAAGCAGTTTCTTTCATGACATCATCTATTTGAAACTTACTCCATTTCAGGTCTATCTCATCTATAATCTTAGACCTAAGATTGGTTAGAATAATTTTACCTTTAAACGCTGTAAGTTCAATTCCAATAGAATATCTTGCGTCAGGAACAAATCTAATGATCATTGGTTTTCTTCCACCTGTTGAAGTGGCCATACCTGCAATTTCTAGTATTCCTTCCTCAACCATATCTGATACGTTCGATACGACTGTTGGTAAACTGATCTTTAGTATCCTGGAAACCTCTTGCCTCGTAACTGTTTTGTTTTGGTAAACCACATTTAGTATACGGCTACGATTTGATTGCTTCATTAATTCATGGTCAATATGCATTGTTTGGTGTTCCTTTCTAATCTATTACAATGAAGGGCCTAGGACTAAGTCCTAAGCCCTTATACTTTATTTGTTCTCTAGGATGTACTGATTTAGCATTCCCTCTAGTTTTTCTTGACGGCCAGATTCATTTGTAATTTGGTCGTTGGCTAGGGCATATGTTGCTAATTCTTCAAGTCCTACTTTACCATCTATTATATCTTTTCCAATCCCTTTTGTATAGCTACTATATCTTTTAGCAACAAAGTCCTTAAAAACCTTCTCTTCTAGCATTTGATTTGCAATCTTAAGTCCCTTTGCAAATGTGTCCATTCCTGCAATATAGGAATAAAATAAATCTTCTGGTGTAAATGAGGCACGGCGTACTTTTGCATCAAAGTTTAGGCCACCTTTTCCAAGCCCACCCTCGTTTTGTAATATTTCATACATAGCAAGTGTTGCATCATATATATTGGTTGGGAACTGATCTGTATCCCATCCTAACATTGGATCTCCTTGGTTTGCATCCACACTTCCTAGTGCCCCGTTAATACGTGCTAGGTGAAGTTCATGTTGGAATGTATGTCCTGCTAACGTCGCGTGATTAGCCTCAATGTTTACTTTAAAGTAATCTTGTAAATTATATTTGCGTAAGAAGCCTAAAACTGTTGCCGTATCAAAATCATATTGGTGTTTTGTCGGCTCTTTAGGTTTAGGTTCAATTAACAATTGACCTGTGAACCCTATTTTCTTTGCATAATCCACTGCCATTTGCAAAAACCTTGCTAGGTTATCTTGCTCTATCCCCATATCTGTGTTTAAAAGTGTCTCATATCCTTCACGTCCACCCCAGAACACATAGTTTTGTCCGCCTAGATCATTTGTTATATCCATTGCTTTCTTTACCTGGGCTGCTGCATATGCAAATACATCTGCATTACATGAAGTAGATGCGCCGTGCATGAAACGTGGGTTACTAAAGGCATTTGTTGTTCCCCAAAGTAACTTAATTCCTGTTTTATCCATAAGTTCTTTAATATAAGCTACTATTTCATCAAGATTTTCTTGTGTTTCTTTAAGAGTTTGTCCTTCTGGTGCTATATCTGCATCATGGAAACAAAAGAACTCCATGCCTAACTTTTGCATCATTTCAAAAGCAGCCCTTGCTCTTTTTTTAGCAAGTTCTATAGGATTTTGTTCTGCATCCCATGGTCTAACCATTGTTGGGGCACCAAAAGGATCGTCCCCGCCCCCTGTTAATGTGTGCCAGTATGATAATGCAAATCGTAGATGCTCCTTCATTGATTTATCGCCTACAACCTCTTCAGCATTATAATACTTGAATGCAAAATCACTTTTTGACTCTGTACCTTCAAACTTCACTTCTGGAACATTTGGAAAAAATTCATTGAGTAACATATTTACCAGCCTCCTATTATTTTGTTATGACTTGTCTTGATTCATATTATATCTTTACTATAATACATTTCAAAAAGAATTACAACATCTTTTTAAAAGTTGTTTATAAAGTCTTGTAAAAAAAACCTATCCTATTTATAAATAGGATAGGTTTTAATCTTTTTGTAAATTAACAAATCTTGTATATTGGCCTAGCCACATAAGTTCCACTGTGCCAGTTGGCCCATTTCTTTGTTTGGATATAATAACTTCACCAATATTCTTTTGTTCTGTATCGGGATGATAATATTCATCCCTGTATAAAAACATAACAACGTCAGCATCCTGCTCAATTGCCCCTGATTCACGCAAGTCTGAGAGCATAGGCCTATGATCAGCCCTGGACTCACAGGCACGTGAGAGCTGGGATAAGGCCACTACGGGAGCATTCATTTCACGAGCTAGTCCTTTTAGCGACCTTGATATATCAGATATCTCTTGCTGCCTTGATTCGTTCTTTCCACTGCCACTCATTAGTTGTAAATAGTCAATCATAATAAAATCTAAGCCATGCTCTAATTTTAGTCGCCTACACTTAGCTCTTAGCTCTGTCATTGAAATACCTGGCGTATCATCAATAAAGATGGAGGCCTCTGATAGAGGTCCTATGGCCCTTGCAAGTTTTGTCCAGTCATCATTGTCTAATGATCCTGTTCTTATTTTTTGCGCATCTACCATAGCTTCAGAACATAACATACGATTTACCAGCTGGTCTTTAGACATTTCCAGGCTAAAAATAGCTACTTTATGTCCATTCTTAACGGCTGCTGTTTGGGCAATATTAAGAGCAAAAGCTGTTTTCCCCATAGAAGGCCTAGCAGCTACTAGGATTAAATCCGAGGGTTGAAATCCAGTTGTTCTGTAGTCTAAGTCAATAAAGCCTGTGGCTATTCCTGATATTTTACCTTTATTCATATAAGCATCTTCAATTTTTTCAATACTACTCACTAATATTTCGCTTAAAGGCGTAAAGTCATCTGTATGTTTATTTTGCATAATATCAAATATTTGTTTTTCTGCATAATTCACAACATCTTCTACAGCTTCTTGGCCTTCATAACTTTTTGCAGATATATCAGAACTTGCCGTAATTAATCTTCTAAGAACTGACTTAGATTCTACAATTTTGGCATATTGTTTTATATGTGCTGATGTAGGAACAAAGGCAGCTAATTGGGAAATGTACCCAATGCCTCCTACTTGCTCAAGTACACCTTTTTCATTTAGCTTATTTTGGATTGTTACCAGGTCAATGGGTTCCGTTTTATCGTACAGCGCCATAATACCCTCATAAATAAGCCGATGGTCTGGCCTATAAAAATCATCAGCTGTAATGATTTCACTTGCAACCCCTGCTGCTTCACTATCCATAATAATGGCTCCTAGTACAGATTGTTCCGCTTCTATATTGTGTGGTGGAACCCTTGTTACAACAGATTCTTCCATAGGTACTCCTCTTTCTAATGCTTTATTTCAGTTCTGTTAATGAAACAATGACTGTAGCTGTTACTTTTGGATGCACTTTAAAAGGAATATTATATGTTCCTACTGCCTTAATAGGCTCTTTTAACGTAATCTTTTTGCGATCCACAGCATAGCCTAATTGTTTTTTCACTTGCTCAGCAATCTCTTTGTTTGTTACAGAACCGAATAGCTTTCCATTTTCTCCAACTTTAACAGGTATTTCAATTTTTTTATCATTTAACTTAGCTGCTAGTTGCCTAGCTTCTTCTAGCTCTTCTTCTTTACGCCTGTTTGTTGCTTTTACTTTTAAATTTCTTTGGTTGACTGCCGTAGCAGTTGCTTCAGTTGCAAGCCCTGCCGGAAGTAATGAATTTTTTGCATACCCATCCTTTACCTCTACCACATCACCTTTTTTACCTAGTTTTTTAACATCTTCTAATAAAATTACCTTCATATTATTCCCCTTCCTCAAAATATTCATTAATAACCCTTTTTAGTATCTCTTTGACTTCTTGAAGTGTACTACCTTCAAACTGGACCCCTGCTACTGTCTGATGTCCACCGCCACCTATCATTTCCATTATTACCTGTACATTTATGTCCCCATGGGACCTTGCACTTATAGCAATCACATTTCCTACTTGGGACATAGCAAAAGATGCTGTGATACCCCTAATATTAAGAAGCTCATCTGCTGTCTGGGCTGCTACTATAAAGCCATTTTCTATATCTGGCTCTAAGTTTGTAATAGCAATCGTATCTTTATATATTTCAGCTCCTTTTAATGCAGCAGCCCTTGCTTTATAAGATGCCATATCACTTTGAAAAAACATCCGTACCCTGGTACTGTCTGCGCCATTCCGTCTTAAAAAGGCTGCCGCTTCAAATGTACGGACACCTGTTTTAAATATAAAGTTTTTTGTATCCACAGTGATACCCGCCAGTAAGGCATCTGCTTCAATATTCGTTAGTTTTACTTTTTCACCAACATACTGTAATATTTCTGCTATCATTTCACATGTTGATGAGATATAAGACTCGTAATAGGTTAGCACTGCATTATCAATATAATCTGCACTTCTACGGTGATGGTCAAATACAACGATTTTTTTAGCAATTTCAAGAAGTTTAGGATATTCTACATAGTTAGCTCGGTGTACATCTACAATAACTAGAAGAGTTTCCCTATTTAATTGCTGCTCTGCTGCCTGGCTTGTTATAAATAACCCCTCATACTCATGAGAGGCTATAATACGATTATATAACATCTCAATAGCTATTGTTGGTTCATCTAGTACTATTCTTGCTCTCTTTCCCAGCATGGCTGCCACCCTATAGACACCCATAGCTGCTCCTAGACAATCCATATCCATATTCTTATGACCCATAATAATGACATCACCAGATTGCTCAATAAGCTCTTTGAAGGCATAAGCTTTCATTCTAGCTTTTACCCGGGTACTTTTTTCTACTTCTTTGGTCTTACCGCCATAAAATGTGTATTTATCTTGGTTTTTTATAACGGCCTGATCACCACCACGGCCCAGAGCTAAATCTAGGGCTGCCCTTGCCTCATCCATAGAACCTGCTAAAGAGTTAATATTTTCACCAATTCCAATGCTCATTGTTATAGGCAGTTCATTACCCATTTGGGTTTTTCTCATGTCATCTAAAATCGCAAACTTAGTAGATTCTATCTTGGATAAAAGTTCGTGGGAAAAGATAAACATGTACTTATCTCTCTCAAACTTCCTAACAATAACATCTTCTACTTCTAGCCATCTGTGGACCTTCCTGTCAATTAGGGCTGTCAACATAGGGCGTTTTACCTCTTCGACATCTTGTGTTATTTCTGTATAATTATCAATACATATAACGCCTACTATACATCTCTTGTCTTGGATTTGTTTTTCTAGGTGAATAAGTTCCGTTTTATCGATAAAATAAACAACATAATGATAATCTTTGCTTTCCTTATTATCTATTTGGGAAAGTTCTGCATACATAGTATAGGAGCTATCTCCTATATTTATATCTCTTTCCATTATCGTATTATCTTTAGGAAAATCTTCTATTTGAATTTCTGGTAAGATAGACCTTATATTCACATCTAATATGTTATCACTTTGGGTCATTTTTTTAAAAGAAGTATTGTACCACCATATGTCTCCTTGCATATTCATTGTAATCATAGGTAAAGGTGACCTTATAAACATTTCTTTTCTTGTTTCTCCAACCGTTAGTAATCTTTCATTTATATTTATGGATATTTTCTTTTCTGCCCTTCTTAAAATAAAAAAACCACTGGTGAAGATAAGCAAGAATAAAATCATACCCAAAACACCTAATACCCTATTTCTACTTGCTACTATCATGGCATAAACTACACCAAAAATCGCATTGCCTTGAATGAAACGTATAATCCATGACAAATACAAAAACGGCTTATTAACCTTTTGCATACAGTCTCCATAACCTTTCCTTAATATATTCCTATATTAACGTTTTAACTTTCCTAAAGTTGAACATTGAATCTAAACAACCAACCATAATCAATAAGCTGGGGTTAAATATAAACCAAAATATACTAATTCCCGTTAATAATATGCGGAATATCTTTTTCGTTCCTATTTTTCCAATCATAACAATTAATGAAATCATACCAATAATCTGGAACATGATAAATAAAACAACTAGCATACTCTCTATTGTAAATGTCCAAATTGTATCTACCCTACCTAAGTTTGCTGCAGCCAACCATAAGGCCACTAATACCCCAGCAGCTACCGGTGATAAGCCCACATTTAAAATATCTTTCATCAAAGGACGCTTCCAAGAACGCACGTAGGCTATAAACTGAATTAAAAGCAGATGAATTGTACTTGTCATCAAACTAACTGTAAATAGCATAGCCGGATATGTTCTCTTAGCTTGTAAAATAGCCATACCCATGGCTTGTTCATAAAACTCTTTAATATTCTCACCCTCTGGTAAAAGTTCTTTCACCATTTGGTAACCTAATTCATTGTTTGCTGCGTCTTGAAAAGCATCTAAACTTGAGAAGTACATCTCTAAATATTCGATGCCTAAAACTTTACCTAGACTTAAAAATAGAATACCACTTAAAGAGACCATGATGGTTGTCCCTATAATTATACGTGGTATACTTGCTTTTTTATGATATAATATTCCGCTCACAAAAGCCGGTGCAAGCACAAATAATAAAAAAATACTTATCACCATGAGATTCAATCTCCCTGTGCTTATAAAAGAAACAATAATCGCTAACATAAGACCTACTAGGGCTACTAGTTCCTTTTTTCCTGTTTTAATTACTAGCAGGCTCATAGGAACTGCTAGTATAGGCCACAGCATCATTGTTGTTATATCATATATACCGCTAAAAGCAGTAAATATGTAAAAGACGATTACTAGGTTAACCCATATAATCTCTTTGTGTTTTGCTTTCATTTGCGTACCTCCTATGATTTATTCTAGTAATTCAAAGTGTTGTAATAACCCAGCTAAATCTCTATGCCATCTGTCGTTTTGATTACTTTCAACTAATCCTAATCTGGTTTTATTAATGATTCTGCGATCTATTTGTTGATAAGGGATTCCTAATTTTTTAGAAAGCAAATAAGCTAGTATTACTATATCAGCTAACAAGTCTCCTCTTTCTACAGTCGGATTTCCATTTGGTTCATTTAATTCTGAAAACAATTGTGCTACATCCATTAACATCTGACTCTTTAACTTTTCTATCACTTGTAATGTTCCCGCAATATCAACCTCTTTATCCTGCATACCCTAAAAACCCCCCCATTATTTATATTAAATCCTTTATATCCTATTACCGTTTTATTAGTATACCATAAAATCAGAAAGAAAACACTGTATTAGGACAGGCCCATACAGTGTTTTCTTTAGTGTGTTTATTTGCTCTTAAAGCTTATTCTTGTGTATATGGTAACAACGCTAGGTGTCTTGCTCTCTTAATAGCAATTGTTAATTTACGTTGTGCTTTAGCAGAGTTTCCAGTAATTCTTCTTGGAAGAA
>CAZLPH010000101.1:0-8721 GCA_964561345.1 uncultured Candidatus Epulonipiscium sp. | reverse complement strand
GCATCAGTAGCTGCAGGACTGCTTATGTATGAAGTCGTAAGACAAAGAAAATACTAAGGAGCTAAAATGAAAACATTTAACGAATTGGATTTAAAGGAAGAATTAGTAAAAGGCCTGTTGGCTCAAAATATTTCTGTGCCAACAGAAATTCAAGCAACAGCTATTCCGCTTATTTTAAACAATGAGGATGTAATTGGTAAATCAGCCACAGGAACTGGTAAGACCCTAGCTTACTTATTACCATTATTCCAAAAAATCGACACATCAAAAAGAGAAATGCAAGTTCTTATTCTAACACCTACCCATGAACTTGCCATGCAGGTTTATGACCAAGTCCAGACCCTGCAAAAGAATTCTACTATGCCAGTCACATCATCAGTTGTTATTGGTAATGTCAATATAAAAAAACAAGTCGTAGACCTTAGGGACAAACAACACATTATAATTGGCTCAGCAGGTAGAATCTTAGAACTAATTAGAATGAAAAAGATTAAGGCTCATACCCTAAAGACAATTGTTATTGATGAGTTTGACTCATTACTTCACAAGAGTAATGTGGCTGATATCGAAAATATTATTAAAACAACTCTTAGGGATAGACAACTCCTGTTTTTCTCAGCGTCAGGTAATAATGATGCCATTAGAACAGCTCAGGAACTATCCAAGGAGTTACAAATTTTAGAGCTAAAACAGGAAAATCCATTAAGTGATTCTATTGAGCACTGTTATTTTAAACCAAAATTAAGAGATAAGATGGAATTACTGCGTAAAGTACTCCACGCAGCAAAACCTAAAAAAGCTTTGATTTTTATTAATAAAAGCTATGATATTGAAAAGACCGTTGAAAAGCTTAAGTATCACAAATTTTCAGTAGCAGGGATTCACGGCAGTGATGAAAAGCGGAGCCGAAAAAATGCCTTAGATGGTTTTAGAGAGGGGAAGATTCAGCTACTTGTCGCATCAGATGTACTTGCAAGAGGCTTAGATGTATCTGATGTAACCCATATTATTAACCTTGATATGCCAGAAAATCCTAAAGAGTACCTTCATAGGGTTGGACGTACAGGTAGGGCGGGAGCAAAAGGCACGGCAATTTCTCTTATCTCAAATAGAAGAGATGAAGATGTTTTAAACCGGTGCAAAAAGGAATTTAAAATAGAAATTCTAGCAAAAGATTTGCATAAAGGAAAAATAATAGATCAGCAATAAGTCAGTAAGGCTAAAACACCCCTCTACCAAGAGAAAATCATCTCTGGGTGGAGGGGTGTTTAAATTTAAAATGAGATATTAAGATAGAGAATTTGGAAGCGTAAGGGTAACACTTGTTCCTTGATCTAAGATGCTTTTATATGATAAACCATATTCACTTCCATAGTAAAGCTGAACACGGCGATGAACATTCTTCACGCCATAGCCGGAAGTTTCTGTGGTTAAAATAGTATGAATTAAATCTTTTTGAATACCGCACCCGTTGTCACATATGGTGAATATTAAATTACCATTTGATTGAATACCAGAAACTTTTAAAATACCTCGGCCAGGCGTGATTTTATGATCTAGCCCATGACCAATAGCGTTTTCTACAAGAGGTTGTAAAAGCAGATTGAGCATTGTGGCATCTAGGATTTCATCATCAATATTATAGTAAACATCAAAAGAATTAGAATGCATCATACATTGAATTTGTATATAACTAGTCATATTATCCCATTCACTTTTCACAGAGGTTACGTTGTCACCTTTATTTAAACTAGTACGATAATATGTTGAAAGAAACTGGGCCATATGACTAATTTCTTCTTGTTCGGCCATAATTGCTTTACTATTAATCAAGGAAAGGCTGTTGTAAAAGAAATGAGGATTAATTTGTGCTTGTAAGGCTTTCATTTCATATTCTTGCTGAGATATTTTTCCTTTATAGACTTCCTCAATTAGATATTTAAGTCTAGTAACCATATAACCAAAGCGCTGAATCAAGAGACCAATTTCATCTGTTGAGTTTTCTGTTACAGTGATAGATAAATTACCGGACTCAATTTGCTCCATGTTATGTGAAAGACTTTCAAGTGGCCGTACAATAATAGCAGAAAGAGAATAACTTGAAAAAATGACTAGAAAAATACAGGAGACGATAATAGTAAGAACAGTCAGGGCAATTTTATTTGCAGAGGCAGAGACTGTTCGGATTGGGCGATAAAGATAAGCCGTCCAATTACTAGTTGCTAAGGTCCTGCTATCATAGACATAATCCTTACTTAAGGTTTCAGAACTTAGCTTTTCTAATAAGGCTTTAGGGGATAGCTGATATGTACTATCCTTATGATGAAAGTCATGGAATTCATAAACTAAATTGTGATTCTCATCTAGGATGATAATTCCGTAAGACTCATCAAAAAGAGTAGACATAGCATGAAATGTATGATCATAATTAACATCTAAATAAACAATATTTGTGTATTCCTTGGCAGAGCTATATAATTGGCAAATCACATTAAGTTGCTCATTATTAGTTGATACAATAAACTGTGGAACCGTTGTTGCTAATATATGATTAAACCAAGTAGCTTCTTGAATATCAGACAAAGGCCGTAGCATATTGCCATGAGGATGCATTTTATTATCCGTATAAATTGTAATAACATCTATTTCTGAATGGAGAGCCCGTGTGGTCATAAATAAAGGATCTATAACATCTCTATAGGTTAAATACATGTCATAATTATCATTGTACTTTACATCTAAAGCATCTTTTAAGGTTTTATCCCAAACAATATGATTAATAACGTTAGAGTATGTTTCGATTTTATATTCTAATGTACTTGTTGCCTGATTTAGTGATTCTGCCAAAACCTCTGTTTCCCTAGCAACTAATAAATCGCGAATTTGTATATAACAAAAACTGCCTAAGATAACAACTGGAATTAGGCTAACAAGCAAAGATATAAGGGTTATTTTATTTTTGAATTTAAGATTTTTAAACCAACTTATAGGTTTATACATATTAGCCTCCGTAATTTATGGGTGTAGTTGGCGGTATTTTTCAGGAGTTGCCCCAAAATCTTCTTGGAAGCTTTTGCAGAAATAGGAGACGTTAGAATAACCAACATTTGTACAGATTTCATTGATTTTCATATTTGTTTCAAGGAGAAGCTGCTTTGCTTTAGCCATTCGTATACTTTTGATATATTTGTTAATGCCGTAGCCAGTTTCTTGAATGAAAATACTGCTTAAATAACGTGGGGTTAAAAATACTTTATCTGCTAAAAGATTGAGGCTTAAGTCCTCGCCGTAGTAATCATTAATATATTGCTTAACAAGGTGAATAGCATGTTTAGGAGACTGGTTATCTGTTTCTAATTTTTTTATTCCCTTTTCTAAGACGTCACCTATGATTTGTTCGATTTCACCCAAGTTTTGAGTTGAATAGATAGCAACAATCTTGTTATTAAACTCAAATTCTTCAAGCTCTAAAAGTTCCTTGCCGAGTATCTGGAGAAGATTAGAGAACAAAAAGCGTATGTATATATGGGAAACACATTGTTTGTTTTTGTAGGTATTAAATAACATCTTAATGTCTTGTTTAAGGCTATAACTATCCTTTAGCTGAATATCCTTTTGAATGGCTTTAAGCAAATAATCATCGGCGCCAGAATCAGCTAAGTTATCTACAATAGAAGATTTTTGAGCATAGACATAGGTGTCAGGGAAAAAGAAACGCTTTTCCAAATAACCCTCTGTTTCTTCATAGATAGAGGAGATATCCTTAGGGGATTCAATATAATTACTAATAGAAATATAGCAATTTCTTTTATGATTAGATAAAATATGGTCATGTATCCTAGTGGCAATCTCTGGATAATGGCCAAAGTCCTCCTTATTGCCTTGAAGTAAAAAGACACTTTGAGAAGGATTCAAATTAATAAAATCACAAGGAATACCTATTAGCTCACGTATATTTTCATAAAAAGTCAGGGCTAGTTTATCACCGGATAAATAATCAAAAAAGGATTCGTCAAATTGTAGTAGAAACAAATGAGAATAATCATTTAAAAAACGCAGGCTTATTGTGGTACATTCTCTTTCTAGGTTCTCAAAGGGTGTTTGGTTAATTAGGCGGTAAAGAATATGATTTTTTTGATAAACCTCATTGGTTTTTTGCTGTAAGTGTTCAATTTTTAGTATTTCGGCTCGTTCAAATACGGAAGTAATGGTCTTTTTTAATTCTTGTGGATTAATCGGCTTTAAAATATAATCGGCAGCCCTAAGGGATAAAGCCTTTCTGATATATTCAAAATCATCATGGCCACTAAAAAAGATAATTTGAACATTAGGGTGTAATTCCCGAACCTTACTAGCCAGCTCAATTCCACCCATAAAAGGCATTTTTACATCAGTAAACAAGATATCCACAGGTGTATTTTCTAATTTAGCAAGGGCTTCCCTTCCATTAGAAGCCTCTTCAATATAAAGGTCAAAATTAAACTTATTTAAAAGGTAGCGAATAACCTTACGTTCATCGCTTTCATCATCAACAATAAGCATACGATACATAACAATCCCCTCCTATAATTTCTCCAATTATATCATTTAAAAAATACTTTTTCAATTAAGTGAAAGTGAAAAAGTAGATGTTAGTGAAAAAGTGGTATAAATCATGATTTTATTGTGTTTACGAAAAGGAGGACCATGGCTATACTAAGGGTAGGGAAGTAATTTAAGATGTATATAGATAAATTGCGGAGGTAATCATGATAGATAGATTAGTTTTTAAACCAGTGATTGCTATAACATTAGTAATAATAATAATAATAATGCTTTCATTGGTAGGATGCTCATATATTATAAAGGATACCATAGAACAGGTCGAGACAGTTGAGATACCTAGTGAAAACTCTAACCCTGGATTTGAGGCATATCCCGAAGAAATTACATATACAATGGGACGAAAAATAGTACAAAACCCTAAGATCCCAAAGGGAGATACTTATGAAGATAATGCCTACACACGTTATATAAAAGAAAAACTAAATGCTGTGTGTGTCAACGAATTTGAAGTAATGCCAGAAGACTATGATAGGCAAATAGCCTTAGTCATAGCATCAGGTAAGCTACCAGATATCATGTATATTGCCAGCAGGGAGGTCCTAAAAGAACTTGCTGAAAATGATTTAATTGCAGATTTAACAGATGTATATAGAGATTATAGTAGTGAGCATGTGCAAGCAGTTTATGATTCTTATAATGGTAGAGCCTTACAAGCAGCTATGTATAATGGAAGGTTAATGGCCCTTCCAGGAACAAATGTGGACAGTGCACCTAACCAAATCTGGATAAGAGAAGACTGGATGGAGGAATTAGGAGTTGAAATAGATAAAGATGGGGACGGGTGTATTACTTTAGAAGAACTTGAAATGGTCTCTAGAGCTTTTCTAGAAAACGACCCAGGCAAGAGTGGAGACCCAGTTGCTATTCCTCTAAATAATTGGCTAAATGTGGATGATTATAACGCTTCCACTTTTTGTATGACGGGTGTTGCCAGTGTATTTGGTGCCTATCCTAAATTGTGGTTAAAAAATGATCTAGGGGAAGTTTATTATGGATCCACCACACCGCAAATGAAAGAAGCCTTAGGTGTTTTACAAAGATGGTACCAAGAAGGGATTTTAGACCCTCAATTTGGGACAAGGACATGGAATGATATATCAGAACTCTATACAAATGGGCAAACAGGAATTGCTTTTGGTGTTTGGCATACGCCAGATTGGTTACTAAACAATGTAAGGTCTAAAGATAATAAGGCTAGCTTTGCAACATATGTCTTAGAAGATGAGCAGGGGAAGGTTAATGTCTTTCATAATAACGCAGCAGGTGGTTTTATGGTTGTACGCAAAGATTATGCGTATCCAGAATTAGCTGTTAAAATAGGAAACCTTTTTCATGGTGAGTTAGCAAATAGCAAAACCATAGAAATAGATGCACCAGAAGTTGCAAACTACCAAAAAGATGGTGTAGACGGGTCGGTTAGGCCATTTGATATTGTTGTTAATAAGAACACATCTTTGCTAGATGATTATTTGGAGATTCGTAAGGGTGTAGACGGGGAGATCACATTAGATGATGTATCAACAGTGGAATCTAGGGTCAGTATTGCTAGTGTAAAGCGGTATTTAAATGACCCTTTAAATGTAAATGTAATAGACTGGGCTAAATATCATTCAAGGATGAAAGGCGTTGGACTGATTGATCAATTAAGCAAAGAGGGAAAGTTTAACTGGGTAGAACCAATATTTTGGGGAATAACAGATACCATGAAAACAGATGGTCAAGGCTTAGAAGCTCTTGAAGAAGAGATGTTTATTAAAATTATTACGGGATCTGTACCACTAGATGAATTTGATGTATTTGTAAGCCAGTGGCATAGCCAAGCTGGTAGCCAAATTATTAAAGAGATAGAAGAAAACCTAGAATTAGACAATAAAATGTGAATTTGGGAGGGATATAATGAACTTACATGCTATTTATCATTTAACTGAGGCACCTTATGCATATGCAAAAGATGAAGAGACATTAATTGTGAGGATAAGAGTGGCTAAGAATGATATGAGCCAGGTAATTGTTTTATATAAAGACCGCTACGAGAGTCAAGATGAGCCATTTAGGAAAAGGCCCATGATAAAAAAGGAAAGCACCAAGTTATTTGATTTTTATGAGGCAGAGCTTCACGTAGATGAAAAAAGATTTAGATATGTCTTTGAGCTGTATAAGCAAGCAGGAGGAATCATGTACTACGGCGAGCATGGTGTGAGTGAAAGTTTAATGGTGCCAAAGGAAAAAGGTAACTTCCAATTTCCATATTTATGTGAGCAAGATATCCTAGAAGGTGTAAGTTGGGCAAGTGAAGGCCTTGTTTATCAGATATTCCCAGATAGATTCCATAAAGGCAATCCATCAAGAGATAGGGGAGACCTTGCAGCTTGGGGGGATATGCCTGAAAGACACAAAATATTTGGTGGCGACATAGAGGGGATTATACAAAAACTTGATTACATAGAGGATTTAGGAGTAGATATTATTTATATGACCCCTATCTTTGAATCTTCAACGGATCATAAGTATAATACAAAAGATTATTATAAAATTGACCCCCAATTTGGAGATTTAGAGACAGTAAAAAAATTGGTTAAAAAAGCACATGCTAGAGGGATAAGGATTGTTTTAGATGCAGTTTTTAATCACTCAGGAGATGACTTTTTTGCCTTTGAAGATGTTGTCAAAAACGGGGCAGCCTCTCTTTATAAAGAGTGGTATTATATCCATGATTACCCAGTGGTAAAAAGGCCTATAACCAATTACCGTACATTTGCCACAAACATTGTTCGTATGCCTAAGTTTAGAACATCACATCCTAAGGTAAGAGATTATCTACTAGATGTGGCTAAGTACTGGATTGAGGAAATTGGCATTGATGGGTGGCGGCTTGATGTTTGTGATGAAGTAGATCATTATTTTTGGCGTGAATTTAGGAAGGTTGTTAAAGGTGTAAAGCCAGATGCCTTGATTATTGGAGAAATTATGCATGAATCTGTATCATTTTTGAAAGGGGATCAATTAGATACCATTATGAATTATCCTTTTAAAGAAGTAGTAACAGATTTTTTTGCTAAAGGCACGATTACAGTGGAAGAGTTCGAAAGCAGGCTAGCCATGCAAAGAGCATCTTATATGAAGGCAGTAAATTACCAGATGTGGAATTTAATCGATAGCCATGACACGCCACGGTTCTTAACTGAGTGCAAAGGGGATGTAGAAGCCCTTAAGTTAGCAATTGCCTTCCAATTTACTTATATTGGAACACCTTATATTTATTACGGCACAGAGATAGGCATGGAAGGTGGAGATGACCCAGATTGCAGACGCTGTATGATGTGGTCAGAAGAAGACCAAAACAAGGATTTATATTTTTTTGTAAAAAGGTTAAACGTTACACGTAAAAATCACAAAGCCTTAGTTTACGGGGAATATAAGAATATTTATCAAAAAGAAGGCGTTATTGCTTTTAAACGATTTGATCACGAGAGCCAGATATATGTTTTTATGAATAACACCAAGGAAAACAAAAAAATACCAGTATCTGAACAAGCTAGCTATCAGGATTTGTATACAAATGAAATACATGTCATAAATGAACATATAGAATTAGGTCCAATGGCATTTAAAATATTAAAAAGGAGTTGATAGATGTTGGCTTAAGGGAATGACCAATGCTTCATACCATTTAGAAGAACATTAAAACAAAAGGATTCATGAGGGGGTTGTATTAGTGTATCAAGGAAGCAAGAAAAAATTAATGAGTTGGTTACTTGTATTTGTTATGGTTTGTGGGAATGTGTTAACAATATTTGCTCAACAACCATTACAAGCTGAAGGATTAGCAAATGAGATAATTATCAATGTCCAAAAACCTTCAGATGGGGAAGCTATTTATTTGCAAGCTAAGTCAGATGAAATGGAAGAGCCCTTAATAATAGAAGGAATAGAAGGGGAATTATGGTATACATTTACAACAAAGTCTGCTATAGAATTTCAAATTACAGATAGAGAAGGTTTTATAGTCAATAAAGTGATTGGGAATAAGATTTTTAGCATAACCGAAGCAGAAGTTTGGGTAACAGCTGATGGAATTATGCATCTTAGTGAGCCAGTAGAAAAAGAAAAACCACA
>CAZLPH010000100.1:0-8737 GCA_964561345.1 uncultured Candidatus Epulonipiscium sp. | reverse complement strand
CTAGAGGATAATCATATTGATGTTATTATCACAGACATAGAGATGCCTATTATGGATGGGATAGCATTTATGGGACACTTAAGAGAGAGAGAGTATAGGACAGAAATCCTAGTATTAACAGCATATAGTGAATTTGAGTATGCAAAAGAGGCGATTAAGTATGGCGTAGTTGGCTATATTTTAAAGCCTATTGAAGAGGAAGAAATAGTAGCTAGTTTAGAGGATGTTAAAAAAAGGCTGTTGAAAAATTTAGAAATTGAAGGAAAGCATACCTTAGACTTAGACATGACAAAGGAAAGAAGGGTATTTTCAAGGAAAAAGGAGAAGTTACTTATTAAATATATTATGGCAACAGATCAAAGAGCTTTTAAGATTGTAGAGGAGATTGTAGAGGAAGAGTATAGTTATGGAGAAAAAACCACCATGAGTATGTGTGTGAGGTTTTCTTACATATTAGAAGAAGTTGTAGGAACAATAAAAGAAAAGTTTAGTTATTTGAGTAAGCTGGAGCATGTAGAACACTATTTGGATTTTGGACAAGGTGAAAACACCCCAAAAGAAGCTCTCATCAATGCATTTGAAGAGAATGTCAGCAGCCTAATTACAATATTTAAAGAGAGCAAGGTAATGTATAAGGATAATCTTATTATGCAAGCTTGCCAATATATAATTGAAAACATTGATGAAGATATTAGCTTAACCACAGTCAGTGATAGACTTGGCATGAGTAAGAATTATCTTTCTAGCCTTTTTAAACAGGAAACAGGAGAGAGTTTTCTTGTTTTTGTAACACGTATGAAGATGAAAAGGGCACAACTACTACTTAAAGAAAAGAATCTGATGGTATATGAAGTTTGCTATATGCTAGGGTATAGGGATACTACTTATTTTACTAGGCTATTTAAGAAGTATACCAATATGACGCCTAGTGAGTATAAAAAGGCGGTGTATGATGAATATGAAAAGTTCTAAAAGTATTAGCTGGGTGCTTATGAAGAGCTATTTGTTAACAATGGGTATTTCACTTCTTTTTGCTGTCTTGCTATTTCAATTTATATTTCAAAAAGAAGTGAATTATAGAACGCAAATAGTAGATACTCAGGCAGTCAATACTTTTTCTTATTTCATTACTAGGCAGTTGATGGAAAGTGAGCGTATATCTTCTAATTTGGTCATAGATGAAACCCTTCAACACGCCTTAAACAGTGAGGAAACTGATAGTATGCCAAAGATAGGTAGGGTTTTAAGGGAAGTTATAGTAGGGAGAGATAATATACAATCAGTACATATAGTAGATCGGCAAGGCAATGTCACATCAGAATATAATTCTCCTGTTTATGCAAAAGATGACAAGACTTTCTTGGGACAGTTTGACTTAAGAGAAATTGATGAAAAACAGGGCGCTAGCTATTGGCGTATAGGAACGAATGTGTTGCAAGCTAATAAGAAAGCAACCTTTTATTTGGCCAGAGTCATTAGGTCAAAAGAAAAGCTAGAACCCCTAGGCTATATGTTTATTTATCTTGATACTGTTGAGTTTGAAAGAGAAAGCAAAAATATCTTAGATAACATTCAACTTGAGGTAGTTATCAAGGATGCTAAAGGGGCATCTATAAGTATTCCAGAAGGGACACACTTAAATAAACTTCAGAGACTAGAGCCTGGTGAGAGGCGAAAGATATCATTTGCCTACAAAAAACATCATTACGTTTCACAAGCAATGTCTATTATAGAAGGAGAAATAATAGGTGCAAACAAACAGATAAAGAGGACGAGTAATATCAGTATTATATTAATTTTTGCTGTTATTACAAATATCATTTTTATTATTGTAGCATCACTACTAGTTAAAAGAAAAGTTGTAAAACCTCTTAAAAAAATAGCATACATAGCAAGAAGGATTGGTAAAGAAGGAAAGCTTGATATTGATATTTCTATAGATGAAGGGTATACAGAAGTTTACGATATTGTAGAGGCATTATATGAAATGTTAGGAGAGATTAATATACTTGTCCAAGAGGTAGAAGAGAGAGAAAGACTTCAAAAAGGCTTGGAGTTATCTCTTATTAATCATCAAATAAAGCCGCATTTCCTATACAATACGTTAAATGCTGCGAGTATATTGGTGGCGATAGAAGAAAAAGAAACTGCAAATGAGCTTATTAAGACTCTAGCAAAGTATTATAGGGTTTGTTTAAGTAGAGGCGAAGACACTATTACCATTGAAGAAGAACTGCAAATTGTTAAGGAATATATTAAGATTACCATTATAAGAAATCCCAATATAGTTGATATATTATACGATATAGATGAAGCTGTCCTAAAATTCAAAATTCCTAAGATTACGCTACAACTTTTAGTAGAGAATTCTATAAAATATGGTATTAAGGCCTTGGGAAAACCTGTGTGTGTTCAAGTAGTGATAAAACTTGATGCAGGAGGAAAACATATAAAGATTGTTGTAGAGGACAATGGCGTAGGGATGCAGCCAGAGATGATAGAAAGAGTTATGAGTGGTGAAAAATTAAATACCAAATCCGGATTTGGACTAAGGGCAGTCATCACAAGGATATTGTTACATTGTAATTTAAAAAAACCAGAAGATATTATAGAAATAGAGTCAAAGCCCGGAGAATATACAAGGATTACGCTAAAAATTCCTTGTATTGAGTAAGAAAACTAATGTAATATATAAACCGATTATTAGTTAGAAGGGGTTGGAAACATGGAAGACGATAGAAAAGTGGGCAGGATTATTGGCGGGGTAATAATTTTGTTAGTCATTCTGTTAGGGACATTATTATTTGGAATCTATTCAGATTTGATACAGACGGATAAGGAAATATCACGAGAGGTTAATAAAAAAACGGTGAAGATATGGACCATACATGGTGATATTGAGATGCTGCTTAAACAGGTGGTTCAAAAACACGCCCTCAAATATTCAAATGTAGAAATTGAAATAAGCAGTTTTAAGAACGATATTTATCAATCAACCATTGAAAATGCTGCAGTAACAAATGAATTGCCAGATATATTTTTTACATGGGGGCACAGCGTGTTAGAAAAATATGTAGATTTAGGATTAGTGTGGGAGATGAGTGACCTCATAGAACAATATGATATTAAAAACAGTCTGTTATCAGATGATGCGTTAAAAAGTGTAACCATAGCTAGTGGGGAATATGCTATCCCATTATATAGCTGGAACGCTTGTTTATTCGTGAATAAGGAACTCTTTGAGGAATATGATATACCTTATCCTAGGGAGTATGATGATTTCTTACAGACAGTAAAACTGTTTAAAGAGCAGGGGATAACACCTATTGCTGGGAGTACAAAAGAAGCGTGGTTGCCTTCTTTATATTATATGTCCTTAGTACTCGGAGAAGGAGAAATACAGGACATATATGACGCTGCCCAGGATAAGTCTTTTAATACCCCCCTATTTTACAATGCAGCAAAAAAAATGGAAGAATTACTAGAGTTAGAGCCCTGGCAAGAGGATTATATGGAAAATGACGCTTATGATGCAGCCTATTTATTTACACAAGGACAAGCAGCTATGTTGCTATCGGGGAGTTGGGTATCTGCTTTTATAGAGTCCCAAGATTCTAAAGTAAGGGGAAAGGTAGATGTCCTTCCATTTCCTAATGGGAATAGGTCAACAGGAATAGGAGGGGCTGTGGATATTTTTGTTATCAGCAAAAATAGTCCAGTAACAAAAGATGAGGAACTTCAAAGACTGTACATTGAGATTATGCAGGATATGGCTAAACTATCTGTAGAAGAGATGGGAATAGGGCTACCTGTTTATGACAATCAAATGATAGATGAAAAAAAGTTTCCGACCATGTATAAAGCTTCTCAAATAACCCCTGTAAAAGGTCAGCACCCGGCATACGATCAGATTTTTGAAACAAAATTAACCCAGGTATATTATGAGAATTTAGCGCGTCTTATTTATAAAGAAATAGATGCGGAAGAGTTTATAAAGAGACTATCAGAATAAGATTGACAAGGGTTATCGTAATATTATCACGTTCTCAAGAGGAATATAATCATTTATACTTATAGTAGTAGGTAACTTGAATTATATGAGGAGAGGGGATTGTTTATGAAGGGGATATGTAGAAGAAAGAGGATTCTAAGTGCTTTATTAGTCTTAAGTATGTTACTGGTAAATATCCAGGGAAGCTATTTATCGGCAAGGCCAATAAAAGACACACAAATATTTAATGATGTAAAAGAAAACGTGTGGTATACCCAGGTAATCAATAAATGGGCGGAAAGCAATATTGTGGCTGGTTATGAAGATGGTAGTTTTAAACCTAATAAGGGTGTAACAAGGGCAGAGCTTGCGGCAATTTTAGCAAGAGTATTTGGTCTTACAGAGATAACAAATGCTAAAGAATATGAAGATGTTGAAAAAAACCAGTGGTACACTTTGGCCATAGAACAAGTAAGTTCGGCAAAGATTATGAAAGACCATGGGGAAAAGTTCAATCCTAATGTATTAGCAACACGTGAAGAATTTGCTTATGCAATAGTTAATGCCTACAAAATAAAAGATGGAAACTCACAGATATTCAAAGATCAGGCGGCAATATCGGACTGGGCACTAGATGCTGTAAATGCATTAGCAGCAGGTGGGTATTTAGTAGGAAGGCCAAGTGGTGACTTTGCCCCTCAGGATAAAATAACGAGGGCAGAAGTTATTGCAATTATCGATAGAGTAACAGGCCAGTTGATACAAAAAGCAGGTACATATACCCAGGATGTAGAAGGAAACCTAATTGTTAATGTAAAGGATGTAATTTTAAAAGACATGGTAATAACAGGCAACCTTTATTTGGCAGAGGGAATTGGTAAAGGAGATGTAACATTAGAAGACGTTACGGTAAATGGGCAAGTGTTTATAGAGGGTGGTGGCGTAAATTCAATTACAATTAATAACGCCATATTATCTAAAGCAATAGATGTAGATGTTGCCAGGCCAGTTAGAATTGTTGTTACAGGAAAGAAAGTTTCCCTAAATATAGAAGAATATTCTACAGTGCATCTTGCAGGGGATTTTGAAGATATTACAGTAGGCTATGGTGGGCAGCTTAAGTTTGAAGGTAAGTTTACGGCAGACAAAGTAGTTGTTCTTCCAGCCACTTCAGCCATTAAAGATAACAAATTAACTGTCATAGATATGGCGAAGGGCTCTCGTATAAAGCTTATGATAGCTAATGAACCTGTAAGTATTACGGGAGAAGGAAACATTGAACACTTAGAAGTAAATACAACAGGTGTATCAACAACCCAAAAGCCTGGTAAAGTCATAGCAGCACCAGGAACAAATCCAGTTATCGGCATAGAAAAAGGAAACACTAGTGCAGGTGGCGGAAGTACATCTGGAGATTCAACAGATGAAGAGCCAGAAGAAGAACCAACAGATAAAGATCCAACAGACGAAGACCAGGAGAAGTGGAAACTTGTTTGGAATGATGAGTTTGATGGAACTAAATTAGATCCGAATAACTGGACCTACAACAATGGTTTCTTAGACTTAAACGAGGAAAAACAGGTGTATCAATCTGATAATGCACAGGTGAGTGATGGTACCCTTAAGATTACAGCAAAAAAAGAAAAGACAATTATCGGCGGAGAAGAATATGACTATACGTCGGCTAGAATTCTAACAAAAGGGAAATATGCTCAAAAGTATGGAAAGATAGAAGTAAGAGCCAAGTTGCCAGTCGGGCAAACAATTTGGCCAGCAATCTGGATGTTACCTGAGGATGATGAGTATACAGGGTGGCCGACCTCAGGTGAAATAGATATTATGGAGGGTAGGGGAAGTGTGCCTGATAGGGTGTGGGGAACTTTGCACTATGGTGATAAACGACCAGATAATGCACAGTCAGGTAGCAGTTATGAGTTTAAAGAAGGAGAACGTATCGACCAGTTCCACACATATGCCATAGAGTGGCAACCGGGAGAAATAAAATGGTTTGTAGATGGTGAATTGTATCAAACACAAGATAACTGGGAAAGTATATCTCCTACATCAGGTGAAAAATATGCATTTCCTGCGCCTTTTGATAAAAAGTTTCATCTTATTCTCAATGTAGCTTTAGGGGGATGGTATGACGGTATTGGGGAGAATTTAGATGTAGATGATACTGTTTTTGAGGGCGGAAAAGAACATGCTATGGAAGTTGATTATGTCCGTTTTTATGAAAGTGCCGATGGTACTTATAAGGAGCCACAAGATCCAGATGCAAAAAAACCTGACTTGCCAGAAGATGCAAGAGTGCCTTTAGCAGATGGCAACCTTATCTATGATAATGACTACCAAGAATATGGTATACAGGATAATAAGGAAGCTAACCTTGAATTTGGTGAGGGATGGAACCTTATGTATTTAAGTAATTATGGCGCAGGCGCAGAAGCTTCTGTAGAGAAAATTGATGCGACACCTTTTGCAAAAATTGACATTAATAAGGGTGGTAATCAGAATTATGCCATTCAAATGACTCAGCACACGACAGTTGGTAGAGGAAGAAATTACAAACTATCATTTGATGCAAAAGCAAGCGAAGCTAGGACGTTTAATTATAAAGTTGGAGGCGGAGACGCCAGAGGATATGCTGTTTATTCAGGCGACAACATAGGGAATTTAACAGCAGACCTTCAGCACTTTGAAAAGGTATTTACCATGAAGGAAAATACAGATACACTTGCCCGCTTAGAATTTAATTTGGGCTTAAATACAAGTACTGTATGGATTGGAAATGTGAAATTAGAAGAAATAGAAAAAGATGTAAATCCTGTAGAAGAATTTAACCAACCTAAAGAACCTTTAAAAGATGGCAACCTCATCTATAATGGAGAATTTGATAAGGGTAAGTTAGATAGGCTTACTTACTGGAATCTTACGGGCATTAACGGTGCAAGTGCAAGTATGAATGTACCAGAATCAAGTAGAGACTTGCATATTGATATAAGACAAGGTGGAAGCATATTGTCAGATGTGGTACTTGACCAAAGAGGTTTAAGAGTAACTGAAGCAGCCAATTATAGTATGACTTTCAGTGGGAAAGCAGATAGGGAAAAAACACTTAAGATTAAACTCCTAGGAGAAGATGGAAAGACTGTCTATGCAGAGGAAGAAGTGGTATTATCAACTAATTTCCAAGCACATGAAATCTCACTAGTGGCTAATGGTAGCAGTACGAATATGGCCAGATTAGTATTTGAAATAGGCGAGGAATCCGTAAAGATCTGTCTTGATGATATTAAGATAATAGAAGCCAGACAAGATTTTACAGATGTCGATATCTTCCCACTTAAAAATGGTGATTTTAGTCAAGGAAATGCTTTTTGGGAGCAGATTATCTCAGAAGGTGGAGAGGGAAGTGCTAGTATTACAGATGAAGCACAATTTACAATTTCTGATCCAGGTGCAAATCCGTGGAGCATCATGCTAGTGCAAAAAGATATGGCTTTCGCAGGAGGAACGAAGTATGTCATTTCCTTTGAGGCCTCATCAACTATTCCAAGAGATATAGTCCTAAAAACTGAAGAAGAAGGTACTTGGATAGAGTTTTTTAAAGAAACAATTAACCTGACACCTGACAAACAAAAATATACATTTGAATATACAATGCCATCTGGTGCAGATATGACCTTAGGATTAAAATTCGTGTTAGGTGCTACCAATAATGCACCTGGTGGCGAACACAGTATTGTCATTGACAATGTTGTGTGTGAAGTTAAGGATGGTTCATTCTTAACGTCACAGGTTAAAAACGGGCGTTTTGACAAAGGGATGGCGTCTTGGGGCACTTGGGTTGCAACAGATAGTGGTGCAAAAGCTCAGATAAGTGCAGATGAGGAGGAGCTCAAAATAGACATTGATAATTTAGGTATAAATCCGTGGGACATACAAGTATCCCAAAAAGGAATTAATTTTAAAAAGGATAAAATGTATTACATTGGATTTAAAGTAAAAGGTGATGAAGCAACAAATGTTAAATTAAGTATCGGCGGAGAAGATGCTGATTATAACTTCACTAATTACCTAGCAGAAGATAAAATATTTAAAGTGACACAGACAGAAGAGTATCATGCCTTTAGTTTTATAATGAATCATGATACAGACCCGGATGGAAAAATATCTTTTGAAGCAGGAAAAATAGATGAAACATCAGTTCCTACGACCCTTTATATTGATGATATATATATTGTAGAGGGCGATACTTATATAGAAGAAGAAAAAGAAGAAGATGATGATAAAGAAACTTCTAAAAACAATCTACTAAAAAATGGTGATTTTGAAAATATTGATGAGTATGGATGGATATCATGGATCAATGAACCAGCAATAGCTACAATCACCACAGCTAGTGCTGTGACGGTTGATATCACAGGGAGTGGAACTGATACATCAGATATTGTACTCGCTCAAGAGGGAATAGCCTTGGAGCAAGGCTTAGAGTATGTGCTTGATTTTGAAGCTAAGGTAACCGAGCCATCAAGCTTAAGGATATCCATAGTAAATAGTAAAGGCGAAGAATACACAGGTGAGTACTCAACAACAGTGAATCTAACACCAGGCCAGGAGAATTACCAAATAACATTTAAAGCGAATAGGGAGGCAGATAATAATCTAACCTTTAGAATGGAAATGGGCCAGGATGAGTGGAGTGATGCATATCATGAAGGTGCTAACACCATCATACTAGAT
>CAZLPH010000099.1:0-8858 GCA_964561345.1 uncultured Candidatus Epulonipiscium sp. | reverse complement strand
TATTTCTGGGAAAAAGATGAAGTGTTAGAGAAATTAGATACTAAGATGACATCTGCCTTTAACGCTGTTTATGAACTAGCTAAAGAGAAGGACTTATTTATGCGTGATGCAGCTTATGTCATTGCCATTAACCGTGTTGTAGAATCAGTCGAAAAACGCGGCTGGGTATAAAGCTAGAAAATTACAACTAATTTAAAGCGGTAGAGTCTCCCTTTGATTCAAATCATAAAGGGAGACTTTATTATATGGTATAATAAAGTTATAAATCTAATCATGTCATTTTAAAGGGGAAAATCATGTATAAAATTGTGGATAAAAAGAGTTTAAATAGTATGGTAGAACAAATGGTTATTCATGCCCCATTTGTATCTAGAAAGTGTGAGCCCGGCCAGTTTATTATTTTAAGAGTTGATGAAGAGGGAGAACGGGTTCCTTTTACAATTGCAGACTATGATAGAGAGGCGCAAACCATTACAATCATATACCAAGTCATGGGGTATTCAACTCAGATGCTATCAAGGCTAAATGTGGGTGATAAACTAAATGACTTTGCAGGGCCACTAGGTGAACCATCAAAACTTGAAAACCATAAGCGTATCTTGGGGATTGGTGGAGGAGTGGGGGCAGCGCCTTTATATCCCCAGGTTAAAAAGTTAGTTGAAATGGGTGTTGCGTGTGATGTTATCTTAGGGGGACGATCAGCAGAGTTTGTTCTTTTAAAGGAAGCGTTCAAGGCCCTAGGATGTAAAATATATGTGGCAACAGATGATGGAACAGCTGGAACCCAAGGATTTGTAACAGATGTCCTAAAAGACCAACTTGCAAAAGGTGAGGCTTATGACCAGGTTATTGCAATAGGTCCCCTTGTTATGATGCGGGCAGTTGTGGCCGTAACAAAACCTATTGGGCTAGCAACAACAGTTTCCCTAAATCCAATTATGGTTGACGGAACAGGTATGTGCGGTGGTTGCCGGGTTACAGTTGGGGGCGAAAACAAATTTGCTTGTGTAGATGGTCCAGAGTTTGACGGCTTGTTAGTTGATTTTGAAGAAGTGATGAATAGGCAAGGTATCTATAAAAAGAAAGAAGCACATGTGTGCAGAATCGGTCTTGGAGGTAAATAAAATGGCAAACATGAGTCAGCAAAAAGTAGTAATGGGTGAGCAAGATCCTAAAGTAAGAAATCAAAACTTCCATGAAGTAACCCTTGGTTATACCAAAGAAGAGGCCATAGAAGAAGCAACAAGGTGCCTGGATTGTAAACAACGGTTTTGCGTTGCAGGGTGCCCTGTTAACGTGCCTATTCCAGAATTTATCCAAGCTGTTATTGCAGGTGACTTTCTAAAAGCATATGACATCATTATAGCTGAGAATGCCCTGCCGGCTATTTGCGGAAGGGTTTGTCCTCAAGAAAATCAGTGTGAGGGTAAGTGTATCAGGGGGCGTAAGGGGGAGCCTGTTGCAATTGGCCGTTTAGAACGCTTTGTGGCAGATTATGTCATGGAAAATCACCCAGAAGACATTAAGGAAACGCAAAAAAATGGCATTCAAGTAGCTGTTGTGGGGGCAGGTCCTGCTGGTATTACCTGTGCAGGGGAACTTGCAAAAATGGGTTATGAGGTTACCATATTTGAGGCCCTTCACGAGCTTGGCGGGGTCTTAATGTATGGGATTCCCGAGTTTCGACTGCCAAAGGATTTGGTCCAAAAAGAAATTAAAAAGGTAACAGACTTAGGGGTTACAGTTAGAAAAAATGTGATTATTGGCCGGTCTATGACAATAGATGAGTTAGTAGAAGAAGGCTTTAAGGCGGTTTTTATTGGCAGCGGCGCAGGCTTGCCTATCTTCATGAATATTCCAGGTGAAAACTTAAACGGCGTTTATTCAGCCAATGAATTCTTAACACGGTCAAACTTAATGAAAGCCTATTTGCCAGATTCTTTAACGCCAATTATGGTGGGTAAACAAGTGGCTGTTATTGGGGGCGGCAATGTTGCCATGGATGCGGCTAGAACAGCAAAGCGAATTGGGGCTGAGGAAGTTTATATTGTCTATAGGCGAGGGGAAGAAGAGTTGCCAGCAAGGCTTGAAGAAATTCACCATGCAAAGCAAGAAGGAATTATCCTTAAACTTCTGACAAATCCAACTGAGATTATGGGTCAAGATGGCTGGGTGACAGGCCTTAAATGCGTTGAAATGGCCTTGGGTGAGGCTGATGAATCCGGCAGAAGAAGGCCAGAGATAAAGCCAAATAGTGACCATGTTATTCCACTTGAAACGGTGATTATTGCCATTGGACAAACACCCAATCCCTTGATTAGGCAGACCACAAAAGGCCTAGAAACAGAAAAATGGGGCGGCATTATCGTTCATGAAGAGACCATGGAAACAAGTAAGGAAGGTGTCTATGCAGGAGGTGACGTTGTAACAGGTGCGGCCACTGTTATTCTTGCTATGGGAGCTGGAAAAAAAGCAGCTATTGCTATTGATGATCAACTTAAAAATAAAAACCAGTAAATTACTTTCAAATTCTATATTTTTGGACTATAATAAAATTATAGAATTTAATGATGGTCATACAAACTGAAGTTTAAGATAAGGATGATATTATGGAAAAGACAATGTTATCAATTTTTGAATGTAAACCAGGTATGAAAATTGGTGAAACAATTCACAATAGCTTTGGCGCTGTTATGATTGTAGAGGGGACTATACTTGATCGCCAGATATTAAATAGAATTGAAAGTATGGGGATTTTAGAAGTAAAGGTATACAAAGAGAATACAGAAACAATCAAAGAAAATCGTAGCAAAAATGTTTATACTAAATATGAGCAAAATGTTCAAGATATGAAGGGAATAATGGCTAAGGCGGCTCAAGGCGACCCTTTAGATATGGCCAAAATTAATGAAATAATAGAAACCATAGAGTCAGGAATTTATTGCAATACAGATATTATAGGCCCCCTCTCATTAGCAGTTGATGTGGAAAATTATCTCTATACCCATAGCATCAATGTGGCCTTCTTGGCAATGACAGTTGGAAAATGGATGAACTGTAGTGACCGCACCATTAAGCATTTAACCCTAGCAGGTCTATTACATGATGTGGGCAAATGCAAAATTTCAACTGATATTTTAGATAAGCCAGGTGAATTAACAGAAAAAGAATTTATGGAAATTCACCAACACCCCCGTTATAGCTATGATCTTTTAAATGATATAGATGGTATACATAATGATGTGCTACTTGGGATTTTAACCCACCATGAAAGAGAAGATGGGACGGGCTATCCAATTGGTATAACCAGTGAAAAAATTAACCTAGTTGGAAAAATTTTGGCTGTAGCAGATATTTATGATGCAATGACTTCGGAGCGGATTTATAGGACAAGCAATACGCCTTTTGAGGTTTTTGAGCTCATGCAAAATGGTTCTTTTGGTAAACTCCATCCCGTTATCTTAAATAAATTTATTAAAAACATGTCTGAGTATTACCACAAGTCCAAGGTAATTTTGAATAACGGTGATGAAGCTGAGGTGGTTTTTATTAACTACAGAAAGGTTTCTCGGCCCATTGTTACAGTAGATGGGAAATTTATAGACCTAAGTCTAGAGCCAACATTACGTATTGAAAAAATATTAAAAAATACAAATTCATTATAAAATAAGACGTATAATAATTGAAAAAATGCTAATAATAAGCTTGAATAACATCTTGCATATAAAGGAGCATTTAAATGAAACGACAAAAATTTGTACGCTTATTAGCAGCAGTTGTACTAGCTTTTAGCTGTGTTGGTTGTACCATGACTGACACAAATCTTAGAGATAACACAAGAACACCTGTGACGCCAACAAATCCAGTAACACCAGATGTGGTACCAGATAGGATCATGCCTAATGGGACAGATGTAGTGCCTAATACCACCATGCCTAGGGGTAATACAGGAACAAATGGAACAACGGGTACCGATGGAACAAGAGGAACCAACGGTACAACAGACACCAATGGGACCAACGGAACAACAGGTACTAATGGGACAAGAGGTACCAATGGGACCAACGGAACAAACGGAAGCAATGGAACAACAGGTACCAATGGAATGCCTAACACCACTGTTAGGTAATTTAGACAAACAACCCTCATATTTATTAAGAGGGTTGTTTTATTGGCAAATATAATATTATGCTGTAAAATGAAGGTTAAAGACTAATATAAAACAGATAAACCCATAAGATTGGAGAAATAATGAAAATATTAATGGTTGCAGCCAATGCAAAATACATACATTCATCCCTTGCCCTAAGGTCAATCCAGAAATACTGTGAGAAATATAGTGGCCATATTACAAATTTAGAGCTAACAATTAATCATAACGAAAATGAAGCCCTAAAGAGTATCTATGAAGAAAAACCAGATATTATAGCATTTTCTTGCTATATTTGGAATATGGAAATGATTGAAAACTTAATACCTATTCTAGGAAAAATCCTACCAGCGTGTAAGATCATACTAGGTGGCCCAGAAGTATCATTTGATAGTGAGGCTTTGTTTGGCCCAAATCCAGACATTGATATTGTTGTTGAAGGAGAAGGGGAGCAAACCTGGTATGAGCTAATGGAACACTATATAGACCAGTCTAACGAATTAGACCAAATCCGTGGCATTGTCTATAAAAATAGTGACGGTATTATTAAAAGAAATCCACCTAGGCCGCCTATGGACTTAAATAAAATCCCGTTTGTATACGATGATATAGCCAAATTAGACAATAAAATTATTTACTATGAAGCCACAAGAGGCTGTCCTTTTAGTTGCCAATACTGCCTGTCATCAGTTGATGCAGGGGTTAGGTTCTTAGAGTTAGAAAGAGTTTTCCAGGACCTACAGGTGTTTCTTGACCATAAGGTTAAGCAGGTCAAGTTTGTTGATAGAACCTTTAACACTGATATTAAATATGCCATGGCAATATGGGACTATCTAAAGAAAAATGACAATGGCATAACGAATTTTCACTTTGAAATGGCAGCAGACATATTAACAGATGAAGCCATTGCCTTCTTAAAAGATACCCGACCTACCTTATTTCAATTTGAAATTGGGGTTCAATCAACCAATGATGAGGTATTAACCATTATCCAAAGAAAGATGAATTTTGACCAGGTGAGCCGTATTGTAAAAGAAATTAAAGGATTTGGAAACATCCACCAACATTTAGACCTTATAGCTGGATTGCCTAAAGAAGACATGGCCTCTTTTAGAAAATCTTTTAATGATGTTATAGCAATTCGGCCAGAACAGCTACAGCTGGGTTTCCTTAAGGTACTTAAAGGGTCTGGCATGCACCGAGATGCTAAGAAGTATGGCCTTATCTACAAAGATATTGCCCCTTATGAAATACTCTATACAAGCCACCTAACCTATGATGAAATGCTCAGGCTCCATGCTGTAGAAGAAATGGTAGACCGTTTCTACAACAGTGGCCGCTTTGTGTATAGTTTTGAGTACTTATTCACATTATTTGAAACACCCTTTGATGCTGTGGATGGATTGGCCCAGTTTTGGGAAGAATGTGGCTATCATAAAATTAAACACAGTAAAAATGCCCACTATGATATTTTACTCCAATTTGCCATGGAAAAAACCAAAGCCAATATCACCCTTATGCAAGAACTTGCCCGCTTTGACTTTTTTCTTCATGAGAAACTGAAAAACATACCAAAGAACCTCTTAACCATAGACCAAGACAAGTACAAAGATTTTGTTAGAGATTTCTATAAATTAGAGGGTAATATCCAACATTTCTTACCAGAACTTGCCGCCTATACCAGTGCCCAAGTGAGCCGTATGGCCCATATCGAAGTCTTTAGCTTAGATATTATTAACTGCGTTAGAACTTTAGACTTTGAAGGAGTCCAGGAAAAAATAACCCCGGTCTTGTTCAATTACCATGCCAAGGATGTCTTGACCAAAGATGCTAAATTTACGGTGGTGGGGATGTCTTAGATTGGGTTTATGCCGCATTAGGTTGGGAGAAGATATCCGTCCGGGCCTCTCTTGGCTGGTAAGCCAAAGGATGCCCTGCCGGATATCTTCTCCCAACCATTGCGGTATAGACTTCGAAGACATGGCACTGGAGCTGGAAGATATGAGAGATTAAGATGGTTATTGGGGTGTAGGTATTACAACATCAAGGACGGCCCTCCAGGGCCGCCGCTGATGAATCTTTTATGGTTTTAGATCTTCCCAAGGGAATGGGCGCAATTAGGGAAATGAGAAGTCACTTTGGCAACTTTTAACGACGAAGGAAGTTATGTTGCAAAAGTGACTTCTCATTCTTCCCAATGCGGCATCCCCCCCACGTTAGATAAATAAACCGAGGAGGCAAAAATGACTAAGAAGCAGCGTGTGAAAAAGATACTGACCATACTAGATGAAAATTATCCTAAGGATGTTATTTGTTTTTTGGACCATACAAGGCCATATGAATTATTGGTTGCCACTATACTTAGTGCTCAGTGTACGGATGCTAGGGTTAATATTGTAACCAAGGATTTATTTGCTAGATATAGGACTTTAGAAGACTTTGCTAGTGCAGATGTAAAGGAAATGGAAGGTTATGTTAGGAGCACGGGCTTTTATAAGACCAAAGCTAAAAATATTATTATGTGCTGTCAAAAGCTAATTTCTGATTTTGCCGGGGAGGTACCTAATAATGTGGAGGATTTAATTAGCTTAGCAGGTGTGGGGCGGAAGACAGCCAATGTTATTTTAAGTAATATCTATCATATACCAAGTATTGTGGTAGATACTCATGTTAAGCGTATTTCAATGCGCTGGGGCCTAACAGAGAAGGAGGATCCTACAGCTATTGAGTTTGAACTCATGGATATTTTGCCTAAGGATCACTGGATGCGCTATAATACCCAGGTTATTGCCCATGGTAGGGCTATTTGCAGGGCGAGAAGTCCTAAGTGCGAGGAGTGTGTCTTTTTGGCTTATTGCCCTTATGGGTTGGAGGAGCGGTTGGGGAGGATGTCTTAGATTGGGTTGATGTCTTAGGTGGGGTTTATGCCGCATTAGGTTGGGAGAGGATATCCGTCCGGGCCTCTCTTGGCTTAGTAGCCAAAGGATGCCCTGCCGGATATCCTCTCCCAACCATTGCGGTATAGACTTCGAAGACATGAAGGACAGCCCCTATTAGGGCAGCTGTGGAACCATTGCGGTGTGGGCTTTGAATGACATCAAGGAGGCCCCTAGGGCCGCCGCAGATGAATGTTTAATCTTTTAAGATCTTCTCAAGGGAATGGGCGCAATTAGGGAAATGAGAAGTCACTTTGGCAACTTTTAACGACGAAGAAAGTTATGGTGCAAAAGTGACTTCTCATTCTTCCCGTTGCGGTATAGACATTGTAAGACATTAGGAATGAATGACACAATGGCGTAGGGAGCTGAAAAGGGGTTTGTGCGGGGTTAAGGAGATACAACCGCGGGGAGAAACGTAGGAGTGCCTTTCGCAACTTTCGACGACGAAGGAAGTTGTGTTGCGAAAGGCACTCCTACGTTTCCACGCGGTGGCCCAAGGCATCATACCGCAAAACCCCTTTTCAGCTCCTCGCCATGGGCCACTTCCGGAGAAATACCTCCCCATAAAACCCTTGGATATGATATAATTAATGTATAAAGCAACCCAAATTTAGAATAGGTGAAAATGTTGAAAAAAATACCGGAAGAATATAAAGGCCTCAATGAGAGCCAACAAGAAGCAGTCTTAGGAGGCCAGGGACCACAAATGGTCATTGCGGGGCCAGGATCAGGTAAGACCCATGTAATTGTGAATAGAATTCATTATATGGTTAAGCATTTGGACATATTACCGCGGCATATATTGGTCATTACATTTACCAAGGCTGCGGCGGAGGAAATGAAAGAGCGTTTTATGGGCATGCGTGATATTGACCCTCAAGTAGGATCCCAAATATCTTTTGGGACCTTTCATGCTATCTTTTTTAAGATGTTAAGAAGGGTTTATGGCTACCGGGTAGACCAGCTCATTAGAGATGATGAGCGGTTTAAGTTTTTGCAAAAGCTCATGGAAGAACTGAATATAGAAGAGGAAGACCCTAGGGAATACATTGAAAACTTTCTAAAAGAAATGGCCTTAATGCGTAATAATTTAGTTGACCTTAAATATTACCACCCAGAGGGAATGCCGCAAGAGATATACAGAACCATGGTTAACAAGTATGAAAGTTATAAGGCTAGGCATAATAAGATTGATTTTGATGATATGTTAACCCATTGCTATCATATGCTAAGCAATGACCCTAAGGTTCTAGACTACTTTCAGAAGATGTTTCAGCATATACTAATAGATGAGTTCCAGGATATTAATAGGGTTCAGTATGAAGTTATTAAACTTCTTAGTAGCCCAAGGAACAATATTTTTATTGTTGGGGATGATGATCAGAGTATTTATAAATTTAGGGGGGCGAGACCGGAGTTTTTAATTCGCTTTCCAAAAGAATTTCCAGAGGCAAATCAGGTGGTTCTAAAGACCAATTACAGGTCTACTAAAAGCATTATTAGCCATAGTAATAACCTTATTTTAAATAATAATGACAGGTATAAAAAGCGAATGGATACGCCAAATCAAGAAGGGAAGCCGCCGGTAATTATTAGGTGTAAAGACTCGGAAGATGAGTCCAAACAGGTTGCTGCTAAAATTACTCAGCTTAACCAAAATAATGTGGATTTTAAAGAAATGGCGGTTATTTTTAGGACCAATATGCAGGCAAGGTCTGTTGTTGATGCTTTAATGGATATGAATATTCCTTTTTATTTGCAAGATAGTA
>CAZLPH010000098.1:0-9007 GCA_964561345.1 uncultured Candidatus Epulonipiscium sp. | reverse complement strand
TAAATATAGACATAGTTTTTCCCATTTTAGCACCTCTATTCTAGTTGACAAATCTATCTTTTTTCATTATGATTACATTAATTACAGGCACGTACTAGGAGGGATAACATGCAATCAGTAATGATTTCTTTGAATTCAATTGAGAAAGTTAAGTATTTTGTTAATATCATTACCCAATATGACGGTGATTTTGATTTGTCTTCGGGTAGATATGTGATTGATGCAAAATCAATTATGGGGATTTTTAGTTTAGATTTAAGTAAGCCTCTAAAACTAGATATCTATAATGATACTATTATAGATGAACTTATACCGCTTATCGATGATTACATCACAAAACAAGATTAATTCACAAAAAGTCCACTTGTGTGGACTTTTTTGTTATATTGTAATCAATTCCATCTCATCTATTGATTTTTGTATCATTTCTTCTAGAGAGTCAGACAGGATGCTCTCTGATCTTTCTATATATCTTAATTTAGGTTTTGTTTGGGGATGTTTCGGTATAAATAACGTACAGCAATCCTCATATGGTAATATAGATGTTTCGTAAGTATCTATTTTTTTAGATATATCTATAATCTCCTCTTTATCAAACCCAATGAGTGGTCTAAATACAGGTAAGTCAACTGCTGCATTTGTTACGGCTAGGCTTTGGATTGTCTGACTAGCTACCTGGCCTATACTCTCTCCTGTAATTAAAGCCTGACAGTTTTTAAGGTTTGCAAGACGTTCTGCTATAGTCATCATAATTCTTCTCATAATAATTGTTAACTGCTCTGGTGGACACTTCTCATTGATTGACATTTGAATATCTGAAAAATTAACCACATAAAGATTGATTTTTCCGCAATACAAACTAACTTTCTGGGCTAAATCAATGACCTTTTGTTTGGCCCGCTCACTTGTATAAGGCGGACTATGGAAGTAGACTGCATCTATCTCTACCCCACGCTTAGCAATCATCCAACCAGCTACAGGGCTATCAATTCCGCCTGAAAGGAGCAGCATTCCTTTACCACTTGTTCCTGTTGGCATCCCGCCTGCTCCCTTGTAAGTCTTAGAGTAGATATAAAGTGACCTTCTAAGCTCTACTGTTAGCCTAACCTCTGGCTTACGAACATCGACTGTAAAAGCCGGCATATTCTTCAAAATATGAGCGCCTACCATAGAAGATATTTCCATTGAATCGTATTCAAACTTTTTATCCGAACGTCTTGTTTCCACCTTAAATGTGTGGGACTCATCGCCAAAAACTTCTTGCATATGGGTTAGGGCTAAGTCATAGATAGAGTCCATTGATATTTCCTCAACCTTATTACCGTATGCTATCCCTACAATACCAAAAATACGTTGCAAGGTTTGGATAACAACCATAGGCTCTACTGAATTATCTTCAGGTTCTGCTATAATTCGGCCCATTTCCTTCCAAACTTCAAATACGCCTAACTCTTTAAGATTTTTTTTGATTGTATCCACAAGTGCATTTTCAAATAAAAATCTATTTTTACCTTTAATGGCTATTTCACCATATTTAATTAAATATATATTTTTCATCTTCTTTTCCCTCCTGAACTTAAAACCTTACGCAACATTGGTATGGTTTTTTGGAGCACATCTATTGTCTTATTTATTTGCTCCTGGGTATTATTAATGCCAAAACTAAATCGTATTGACTCATCTAGAGCTTGGCCACTTTTTCCAATAGATTCTAGGACTGAATTTGTAACCTTTTTATTAGAAGAACAAGCTGAACCTGATGACACGTATATATTAGCGCCTTCTAAAGCGTGTAAAAGCACTTCTGCTTTTATATCTTCAAATCCTATATTTAGAATATGCGGTGCCCCATCTTTTAGGTTTGGTCCATTTATATAAGTGCCCTCTATGGTATCTAGTATACCATTTGCTAGTGCTTCTTTCAAAGTTCCTAAAAGGGTTACATGCTCATTAAACTTATCCATGACCTCTTTTACAGCCACATGCATCCCAACAACTCCTGGCACATTTTCAGTGCCAGAACGGTAGCCTCTTTGGTGCCCACCACCCAATAATAAGGGGGTCATTTTTACATTTTTGTTTTTATATAATAATCCCACACCTTTAGGACCGTAAATTTTATGACCACTAATGCTTAAAAGATCAATTTTGCTATGTCGCCTTTTAATTGCTACTTTTGCAAAAGACTGAATAGCATCAACGTGAAAAAGGGTCTCTTTATTTTTTTCTTTAATCTTTTGGCCAATCATCTCTATATCTTGCACTGTTCCTAACTCATTATTAACATGCATAATACTAACCAAGGTGGTTTCATCATTAATACTAGCCAAGAGCTGATTGATATCAATATACCCATTAGCGTCTACTGGTAAATATATTACCTCAAAACCCTGCTCTTCCAAGTACTTAAATACTTCATGAACAGAAGCATGCTCGATTTGAGTTGTAATAATACGTTTTCCTGTACGGTGATAGGCTAAGGCCGTTCCAATAATAGCTGTATTATTAGACTCTGTCCCGCCTGATGTATATATTATTTCCTCTGGTCCACATTCTAATAGTTTAGAAAAATAATCTGACGCTGCTTTTATATGTTTCTCAGCTGTTAGACCCATTGTATGATAGGAAGATGTGTTGCCATAATCATTTAACATAACTTCCATCATTTTTTCTGCTACGATTGTTAAAGGCTGTGTTGTGGCCCCATTGTCTAGATAAATCATAAGTCCATCTCTCCAAGCTCATATAATATGTTTGATACTAAAGTAATGCTGGCAGTTTCACTCCTTAAAATTCTAGGTCCCAGGGTAATGGCTTTTATGCCAGCTTTTTCAGCCTTTTCAATCTCTTCTTTAGAAAAACCACCTTCTGGCCCAATTAAAATCCCCATGGTTTTACCCGCCAAACCTGACAACTGTGATCTTAGGGTTTTCTGGTCCTCTTTTTCATAAGCAATGAGGGCTAAATCCATTTTTTCGCAGAGCTCTAAAGCCTTGGCAAAAGTTACTGGCCTAGCTACTTCTGGGATCATACCTCTACCGCTTTGTTTGGCTGCTGATTGGGCAATTTTGTTCCACCTATTGATCTTAGCATCTGCTTTTTTAGATGTATCCATTTTAGAGACGCAAAAAGTCGTTTGCATCGGAATTATTTCATTTACACCAATTTCAATGGATTTTTGTATAACCCATTCTATTTTATCACCTTTTATAAGAGATTGAAACAAGATAACTTTGGTTTTTGGCTCTGACTTAGAAAACCTTTCTTCTAAAATCTTAGCCACAATAGTTTCTGAGTTAATCTCCTCAATGACACAGTCATAATCTATGCCCTGTCCATTACAAACCTCTATTAAGGCATGATAGTCAAGACGTAAGACATCTCTTATATGTCTTACGTCTTGACCAGTTATTTCTATCTTATCTTTGTTTATTTGATTTGCTTCTACAAAAAATCTAGGCATTATTCACCCTTTTTCTCAGCTACAATAGCAGCCCACTCGCCTTTTCTTCTAACTTCTATTATATCAAAATTAGCTTCTATGGCTTCTACAACATCATCAATTCGGCCTTCAATAATTCCCGATGAAATAAAAAGTCCATCATCTAACATAACATTTCCGACATTTTTACTTAAAGGAATAATAACATCCGCAATGATATTAGCAATAACAATATGCCCCTTTTCTTTTGTAATTTCTAGAAGGTCGCCATATTTCACTTCCATTGTGTCAGAAACTTTGTTTTGCTCTATATTTTCTTTGGCAACTTTAACCGCAGTTTTATCTAAATCTCCGCCGATTACTTTCTTTGCGCCTAGCTTTGCAGCTGTTATACCAAGGATACCACTCCCTGTTCCTATATCAAGCACAAAATCTCCCGCCTGAACATGTTCTTCTAGGAGTTCCATACACATAGAGGTGGTCTCATGGGTCCCCGTTCCAAAAGCCATTCCAGGGTCTAGCTCAATAATAATTTCCATGTTATTCTTTGGGGCATAATCTTCCCATGTTGGTTTAATCATAATATTTTTTCCAATTGGGGTTAATTTATAATATTTTTTCCATTCATTGGCCCACTCTTGTTCTTCCATAGGAACCGCTGTAATATCACCTGTTCCCACATCAAGGTATTGCCTCATTAAATCTATCTTAGCTTTAATATCAGCTATTTTTTCAATATGATTCATATGCTCTGGAAAATATACTTTTATCACAACCCTCTCAGGATCTCGGGACATAAGATCCTCCTCTACATAGTCCCAAGAAGTTGGGCTATTAGTGGACATCAAGATGTCTTTAGGGTCCTCTATCTCAACCCCACCAACGCCTTGCTCCATTAAGAGGTAACTTATCGCTTCTACTGCCTCAGTTTTTGTTTCAATTGCTAGCTGAATATAGTTCACGCTTTATTCTCCTCACGTTTTAGTCGAATTTTTTTTTAATTTTTTCGAAAAAACTTTTTTGTTCTGGTTGATGGTCTCCGGTTGTTTGCGCAAATTCCTTTAAAAGTTCTTTTTGCTTGTCATTCAAACCTTTAGGCACTTCAATATAGACATCAATATATTGAGCTCCCCTGTTTTTCTTATTCCTAATATGAGGAATTCCTTTGTTTTGTAGTCTAAATACGCTACCTGTTTGGGTTCCTTCTGGAATGGTAAGCTTTACACTGCCATCTAAAGTTGGAACTGAAAGCTCTGTCCCTAGTGTCGCTTGAACAAAGGTAACTGGTATCTTACAGTAAACGTCATTATCTTGTCTTTCAAAAATCGGATGTTTTTCCACATAGATGGCTAATAGTAAATCTCCTGGTGGTCCACCTTTGCTTCCCGCATCCCCTTTTCCTGATACTCTTAGGGTTTGGCCATGGTCGATGCCTGCCGGAAATGTAACGGAAATATTTTTACGGCTTCTAACTTTACCTGAGCCACTACATGTAGCACACTTATCTTTAATTATTGTGCCTTCACCGTGGCAAACATCACACGTTTGAACACTTTGCATAGCACCAAACAATGTATTTTGAACTGTGTTAATCTGTCCTGCTCCATTACATCTTTTACATGTTTCCGGTTTTGTGCCTTCTTTTGCACCACTACCATGGCACGTACCACAACTATCAAAGGAATTTATGGTTACATCCTTCTCTACACCAAAGGCTGCCTCTTCGAACTTTAAAGAAACAGGCTGACGGATATCTGCTCCTTGAACTGGACCACCTCTTCGTCTTCTTGTGCCACCACCACCAAAAAGATCACCAAATGCGCCGCCAAAAAGATCATCCATATCAAATCCGAAACCACCTGCTCCAGGTCCTGCCCCCCCACCCTGCTCAAAAGCAGCATGACCAAACTGGTCATATTGGGCTCTCTTTTGTGAATCTGATAGTACTTCATATGCTTCTGATGCTTCTTTAAACTTCGCTTCTGCTTCTTTGTTATCCGGATTAGCATCTGGATGATACTTTTTTGCCAACCTTCTATATCCCTTTTTAATATCACTTTCACTGGCATCTCTTGAGACACCAAGCATTTCATAATAATCTTGCTTAGCCAATATAGTCACCTACCACAATTATTTGTATGTTTGTTTTTAACCTATCTTTTATTATACATTATATTTACATAACAGACAAACAGCCAAAGAGGAATCTCTTTGGCTGTTTGAAATTAATGCTTTTATTCTTCTGAAAACTCTGCATCAATAACATCATCATCTGGGTTTCCAGCGTCTTGACCTGCTTGGTTAGGGTCAAAACCTTCTCCCCCTTCAGCTGCCTGAGCCGCTTGAGCCGCTTCATACATTTTAGCAGAAATTCCGTGGAATATTTCTGTTAACTCATCTTTAGCTGCTGTGAGTTCTTCTGTTTGTTTGTCATCCATTGTTTCAACATCCAGTTTTTCAACTAGATCTTTTAGCTTTGTAAGAGATGTTTCAAGTTTTTCTTTTTCATCTGCTTCTAATTTTTCTGCTAATTCTTCTTTCAGCATTTTTTCAGTCTGGAACACAAGTGAATCTGCTTCATTCTTTAAGTCAATTGCTGCCTTACGTTTTTTGTCTTCTTCTGCAAATCTCTCTGCATCTTGAACTGCTTTTTCAATTTCTTCATCATTTAAGTTGGTACTTGCTGTTATTGTAATATGCTGTTCTTTTCCTGTTCCTTTGTCTGTTGCTGATACCATTACAATACCGTTAGCATCAATATCAAACGTAACTTCGATTTGTGGAACCCCTCTTTGAGCTGGCATAATACCATCTAACTTGAAGTTGCCTAGGGTTTTATTATCTCTAACCATAGGTCTCTCACCTTGCACAACGTGAATATCTACTGCTGGCTGATTGTCTGCTGCCGTTGAAAACACCTGACTTTTCTTTGTAGGAATAGTTGTGTTTCTTTCAATAATAACAGTAGATACCCCGCCCATAGTTTCAATTCCAAGTGATAGCGGTGTTACGTCAAGAAGTAAGATATCTCCTGCGCCTTCATCACCTGCAAGTTTACCACCTTGGATACCGGCCCCGATTGAAACACACTCATCTGGATTAATCCCTTTAAACGGTTCTTTCCCGGTAATACCTTTAACCGCATCTTGTACTGCTGGAATACGTGTTGACCCACCAACTAGTAATACTTTATCTAGTTCTGATGCATCAATACCTGCATCTTTAATAGCATTACGAACAGGTCCCATTGTACGCTCAACTAAAGCTTCTGTCATTTCATTAAATTTAGCCCTTGTTAAGTTTACGTCTAAATGCTTTGGTCCTTCTTGGTTTGCTGTTATAAATGGCAAGTTAATATTTGTTGTTGTACTTGAAGATAATTCTTGTTTTGCTTTTTCTGCTGCTTCTTTTAGACGTTGCATAGCCATTTTGTCTTTGCTAAGATCAATTCCTTCAGCTTTCTTGAATTCAGCTGATAAGTATTCAATAATCTTCTGGTCAAAGTCATCTCCACCTAGGAAGCCGTCTCCACTTGTTGCAAGTACTTCAATAACCCCATCTCCAATATCAATAATAGATACGTCAAAAGTACCGCCACCTAAGTCATATACCATAATTTTTTGTTCTTGTTCGTTCTCTAAACCATATGCAAGCGCTGCTGCCGTTGGCTCGTTAATAATACGCTTTACGTCAAGTCCAGCAATTTTACCTGCATCTTTTGTTGCCTGACGCTGACTGTCTGAGAAGTAAGCTGGCACTGTAATAACCGCTTCTGTTACTGGTTCACCTAAGTAACTCTCTGCATCTGTCTTAAGTTTTTGTAGTGTCATTGCTGAGATTTCTTGTGGTGAATAATCCGTGCCATCGATATTCACTCTAAAGTCTGAGCCCATTTCTCTCTTGATGGACATAATTGTTTTGTCTGGGTTTGTTATTGCCTGACGCTTAGCTGGTTCACCCATAATACGCTCGCCGTCTTTTGTAAACGCTACAACTGATGCTGTTGTTCTTGCACCCTCAGCATTTGGAATTACAACTGGCTTTCCACCTTCCATAACTGATACACAAGAGTTTGTTGTTCCTAAGTCAATTCCTATAATTTTTCCCATGTTTATTCCTCCTACTTAATTTAAAATTAGTTTGCTACTTGCACCATACTATGTCTAATTACTTTCTCATCTTTATAGATATATCCTTTTTGCATTTCTTGGACCACCATATTTTCCTCGTACTGGTCATCTTCAATATGCATAACTGCATTATGAATATTGGTATCGAAAGGTTTTCCTTCCGCTTCTATTTGAGTTACTCCTATAGAATCTAGAAGGTCAATCATTTGCTTATAGATCATTTCCATTCCCTTTACATACGAATTATCACTGCAAGGAGATGCTAATGCTCTTTCAAAGTTGTCAAGTACTGGTAATATTGTTAGAACTGTATTACTTAGTCCTAAATCATACATAGCACTTTTTTCTTTATCAGTTCTTTTGCGGTAGTTATCAAATTCCGCTAAGGTTCTTTGCAATCTTTCTAGATACCCATCTGAATCTGTTTCTTCTTTAGCCGGCTCATCTTCAACTGTAACCTCAGCTTCCTCGGCTTCTTCCATGATTATATTTTCTTCTAGTGTATCATCTTCTACTATCTCATTTGTTTCTTCAGTAGTATCAGGGTCTTTTTTTAGATCTTCCACCTGTTCCACCCTTCCTTAAAATTATTTGTCTGTAACTTGTGATAACAACATATTCATATGATTAGATAAATACTGCAAGACTGAAACAGCTTGTGCATAATTCATTCTTGTTGGGCCTATAATACCTATGGCGCCAACCGTAAAATCACCAATCTTATAGTCTGTTGTGATCACACTACAATCTTTAATTTGTTCCATACCAAGTTCTTCACCAATGGTTATTTGTACGCCACTTGATGTTGTTTGTTCTAAAAGTCGTCCTAAAAGCACCTTTTTTTCTAGTGTTTCAAAAACTGACTTTGCTTTTCCAACATCTTTAAACTCTGGAAAACTCAGCATATTCATAACACCACTGGTAAAAATATCAGGTGTTTGATCTTCTTCCATCGTTTGTAGTAACACTTCAATAATAATTGCCACAATATCTTCATATTCCTTCAAACTTGCCTTGAGTAGCTGAACCAGTTCTATATTAATATCACTCAAGGTTCTGCCTTGCAAGTGGAAATTCAATATTTCTGTTAGTTTGGGGAATATTCCATATGGAATAGGAATTGGTATTGTTATAATATTATGCCTAACAATGTTAGCATCTGTTACGGTAACCAAAGCAATTACCCGCTCTTCCACCGGAACTAACTGTAAGTGCTTTAATTTCGTCCTTCTAATAGATGGGGCCGTAACAAGGGTTGTATAGTTTGTCATAAGTGCTAATAAATTAGCTGTATCTTGCATAAGCTCATCTATCTTACCAATATTCCTTTGTAGCATCTTCCCTATGGTACTTGCATAATCCTCTGTTATTTGAGGAGACTTCATTAATTCATCAACATATAGACGATATCCTAAATCAGACGGTATTCTACCGG
>CAZLPH010000097.1:0-9021 GCA_964561345.1 uncultured Candidatus Epulonipiscium sp. | reverse complement strand
CAAGGATTTGAAGTTTTACTTTAACAATTTTCGGTGACAATGCGCTTGTGGGTAACACCCGTTCCCATTTCGAACACGTCGGTTAAGACACAAGCGGTCGATGGTACTTGTCTGGTAACGGACCGGGAGAGTAGATGGTTGCCGAATTTATAAAAACTATATGACGTTGACCAATAGGTTCAGCGTTTTTTTGTGCATAAAATTAAGTTAATACCTCTACTTGGGGATAATAATATAAAAATAAAGCTTATATGTGGATTGTTATAAGTAATAAAAGGGCAATATAAAAGAGGCTACTAGGTCAATATCATCTAGTAGCCTCTTTTATGTTACTTATTTGGTAGAGTTATGGTTATAGCGAATGACGTTCATATAAAAGAGTAATCCCATAATAACAAATATACCAAATACAAATCTAAGGTCTTGTGTCGATAAGGTAATAGCAGCAAGACCAAAGCCACCACTAATGCCGTATAATGTGACAACAGCTTGCTTTTGTGAGTAGCCCTTGTCCATTAGTCTATGATGGAGATGGCCTCTGTCGGCCTCCATAATAGGCTTTCCGTTAAGGAATCGACGTATAATAGCAAAGGCAGTATCAAAAATAGGTAGTCCCAAAACAAGTACTGCAATAAATATAGTAGCAACTGTATAACTCTTAAGCAATCCTAATATAGATGTTACGGCTAAGATAAACCCAAGAAATGTTGATCCTGTATCACCCATAAAAATAGTAGCAGGATTAAAGTTATATGGCAAGAATCCTAAACAAGAACCAGCCAGGGTTGCTGTAAGAACAAGTGCAAGCGGATAACCACTATGTATAGATAGTGCCATTAGGCAAATGGATGCTATAGAAGAAACACCAGCAGCAAGGCCATCTAAGCCATCTATAAGGTTTACAGCATTGGTAACACCAACAATCCAAATAACAGTAAGGGGAGTAGCAAGAGCTTCTAAAGATATTAGGGAATTCTGTAAGAATGGCCAGGATAAGAATTGAATCTTAATACCTGATGACGTAACCATTAAGGCTGCAATAATCTGAAAGATAAGCTTAAATTTCGCATTAAGGTTATGGATATCATCAAAAAACCCAAGTATAAATATTATTATGGCTCCAGCAGAAACACCTAAAAATTGTTTCCAGTTAAGAGATGGTACAAAGGGTGTTACAAGGGATAATGTGATCATAAATCCTAATACAATTGCAATACCGCCCATACGAGGCATAGCAGTTGTGTGGACTCCCCGGTCCTTAGGTTGGTCTATAGCCCCAACTTTAAAAGCAATTTTCTTTGCAAGTGGCGTTGTCAAAAAGGAAATTAAAAACGCCATAAGAAATGACAATACATAAATGATAGACAAAATAAAACCTCTCCTTAATTTTATATTGGATGCTAGTACAACCCACCCAGTATAAATTTTAAATATTATGTGTATATACAATTTTATCACCGAATGCAAGATATATCAACTAGTCTTGTCATATCGGTGATAAAATGTTTTAAGATATCTTTATAAATGTAATGATTTCCAGTGGCTTTACTTGGTTCCAAACATACGGTCACCAGCATCCCCAAGACCAGGAACAATATAACCATGCTCATTTAAACGCTCGTCTAGGCAAGCCACATAGATTGTTACATCAGGGTGAGCATCTTGTAGTTTTTTAATGCCTTCAGGTGCAGCAATAATACAAAGGAATTTAATGTTTCTTCCGCCGCGGTCTTTAATAAACTGGATAGCAGCTACTGCAGACCCCCCAGTTGCAAGCATAGGATCTAAAACAAATAGTTCACGTTTAGCAATATCTTTTGGTAACTTACAGTAATACTCCACTGGCTCTAATGTCTCAGGATCACGGTACAATCCAATATGACCTACCTTAGCAGTAGGAACAAGATCTAACATACCATCTACCATTCCAAGACCAGCCCTTAAAATAGGAATGATTGTTAAGTTTTTCCCGGCTATTTTTTTACCCACAGTGGGTCCAATGGGGGTATTAATTTGATGGTCTTCTAATTTAAGATCACGTGTGGCTTCATAGCCTACAAGACGTGATATTTCCGATACTAATTCTCTAAATTCTTTAGAACCTGTTTCTATGTTACGAAGTCTAGAAACTTTGTGTTGAATGAGCGGATGTTCTGTACAAAAAACGTTGTCCATAGTTATATTCCTCCGTTATTATATTATTATAGTTCGATTTTAGAGATACGACGTGCGTGTCTCTCATCACCAGAAAATGGTGTATCAAGAAATGTGTCCACGACTTTAAGGGCATGGCCAGGACCAATAACCCTAGCACCTAATGCAAGCATGTTAGCATTATTGTGCAGCTTTGTAGCTTCTGCAGAAAAGCAATCATGGCATAAAGCACAACGAATCCCTGGCACCTTATTAGCTGAGATAGATATGCCAATCCCTGTACCACAAATTACAATTCCTTGCTCGCATGTGCCATCTAATACAGCCTTAGCCACAGCATGGCCATAGTCTGGATAATCTACAGCATCCTCCGAATAAGTACCAAAATCTTTAACATCAATATTTTTACTTTTAAGGTGGTCAATAATTTCCTGTTTTAATGCAAAACCACCGTGATCAGCTCCAATTGCTATCATACAATATTACCTCCATTTATTTTTAATCCTTTATTAATATACAATGTTTTTTTAATGTAGGCAAGCTTTAAAGAAAATTAGTCTTCTAAACTTGTCACTGGCATTGCAGAAATAATATTATGACTAGCAGCCTTTATAAGGCGATTCATAATAGCATCTCCTATTCCGTCATTGGAAAAGCTCTCAGTATATACAATGTCCACTTTGGCATCATCAAATGCACGAAGTACTTCAAAAAGTGAATGAGCAATGGTTTCTAAATCAAGTTTTGATCCTAGGCTTATCATAAGATCACCTTGTCTATAAGAAGAAATCGTCTCATCTGTTGCCATAATACCTATTTTCTTATTATTTTTATGGGCTTTTAGTGTAAGGGCCTCGATTGTTTGAATAACATCTTTCTCTGGGCCCTCCACAATATAGACAAGTGCATCGGGTGAGTAATGTGTATATTTCATACCAGGTGCTTTGGCTATAAGATTGTAATCATCCAAACGTGTTAAGGCAGGATCCACATCTACGTCGCCAACAACATCCTCCAGCATTTTCTTAGTAATTTTACCAGGGCGTAAGATAGTGGGTATGCTACTGCTAACATCTAAAACAGTAGATTCAAGGCCTACATCAACCCGGCCACCATCTATAATAACGTCAATTTTGCCATCTAAGTCCTCAAGCACACGCTGGGCTGTTGTTGGGCTAGGCTTTCCAGAGGTGTTGGCGCTGGGAGCAGCTAGAACAAGGCCAGAGCGGTTAATAAGTTCTAAGGCAATAGGATGTGATGGAAAGCGAATAGCCACCGTAGAGAGCCCAGCACTTACAATTTCAGGAACCATAGGACTTGCAGAAAATACAAGTGTTAAGGGACCTGGCCAAAAAGCCGCCATAAGCTTACTGGCAGTAGGTGAAATATTTGTTACCAGGGGTGCTAATTGGTCCATGGCCCCAATATGAATAATCAGTGGGTTATCTGAAGGCCTTCCTTTTGCTTTAAAGATCTTCTTAACGGCATTAGGGTCTAGTGCATTGGCCGCAAGACCGTATACAGTTTCAGTTGGCATAGCAACTAAGCCACCACGGCCAAGCACATGGGCAGCAAAAGATAAATCTTGGTTGGGTTTATTAGAAATAAATTTAGTATTCATATATATTTGGCCTTCCTAAAGATAATGATAGTAATGGAATGAGAACAAGCAGAAGTATAAATACTTCTGCTTTTATGTTGGGATAATCTTATTAATATTTGGTTTTATTTTAGTATCTCGGCCAAGGACAACAATTCTTACATCCGGTATTCGAGATTCTAAAGATGTTTCAATGGTTTTTGATAAAAGTTTCTGCAATGCATTACGCAGAGTTTCGCCTAAAATAATACAGGTAATAGCATGATCCCTAATGAAAGATGCGATGTATTTGGTAATGTCATTGCTACATTCAAAGTGAATCATTGCACCTAATTCTGAGGCATACTTAAACAAATCATCTAGCAAAGAATTATTTTTAGGTTCAGTAAAAATAGACTCTCCCTTTGCAATATGAAGAATATGAAGTTCTGCGCCTATTTCCCGTGCCATTTCATAGCCTTTTTTAATAAGCCTTTTACTATTTTGTTGAATCGTAATACATACAAGTAATTTTTCTTTTTTCGTGTTTAAACTAGCGTTCAACATAAACCCCTCCTTATTCTAAGATAGGTTATCTTTTTGTTTGCGCTTTAAAGAACGTCTGTCCATCTGTAATTATATCATAAAGCAATTAGAAATGAAATAAACAAAAAAATAGCACCTGCCTAATTAGGCAGGTGCTATTTTGAATAACACTTAGACTATCATTAGTACTCATATTTATGTTCTAACCGCTTAAACACAGTTATAATGACTGACGTTAGGATTAAATAAATAATAGATGCAATGATAAAGGGTGTCATAATTAGCTCACGAACAACAATATCTTTACTATTTCGAAGCAAGTCTCCCATTCCGATAGCAGAGACTAGGGCCGTGTCTTTTACCAGGTTAATGGCCTCGTTAGATAGTGATGGTAGGACAGCCTTAAGGGACTGGGGAATGATAACGTGGACCATGGTGACCCAGTAGCTAATTCCTAGTGCATTGGCAGCTTCAAACTGGCCCTTGTCAATACTACTAATGCCCCCACGAAATATTTCTACGAAGTAGGCAGCATAGTTCAGTACAAAGGCAAATGCTGCAGCTTGAAAAGGTTTGAGACTAATTCCTAGGGTGGACAGACCAAAGTAAAAAAAGAACAGCTGAAGCATAAGTGGTGTCCCGCGAAATATCCATGTATAGAAATCTAGTAGCCCTAAAAGAAGCTTACTTCGGAGTGAGAGTTTCCCTAAAGCGCAGAACATACCCAAAGGCATAGATAGTATGATTGTGATCATATATAAAGATAATGTTACACCAAGTCCAGGTAAGATATACTGGGACATGGAAATCCATTTAGCAATCATAAGTATACCTCCCATTAGTTAAGAAAAACATTCTCACCAAACCATTTATTTGAAATCTCTTCTGCTGACCCATCTTCACCCATTTCTTTTAGGGCTTTGTTAATAGCGGTTACAAAAGTGTCATCTTCTTTCCTCATACCAATACCATAAAACTCATCTTTAAAGGAGTCTTCTAGTACAAAGTAATCTTCTGGGTGTATGGCCGCATAATAACGACCAACAACTGAATCCACAATAACGGCTTCAACACGTCCAACTTTTAAATCCAGCAAGGCATCAACGTTATTTTCGAACTTTCGAACTTCATTTAGAGATTCAAAGACATCAACATCATTTTCCAAAGCATCTTGACTGGTACTACCAGCTTGAATAGCAATTGTTTTACCAGCTAAATCAGCCTTGTTTTTAATATCAGAACCTGGTCCTACAACAATAATCTGTTGGTTTTTTAAATATGGTTCAGAAAATGAAGCTTCTTTCTTACGGGCATCTGAAATGGTATAGCCATTCCAAATCATGTCGATATCACCGTTATTAAGAGACATTCCGATGGTCTCCCAAACAACAGGTTTAAACTCAACTTCAATTCCTAAGTGGTTTCCAACCTCTCTAGCAAGGTCAATATCAAATCCTACAATCTCATTATTTTCATCCCTAAATCCCATGGGTGGGAAAGAGTCGTCTAGTCCAACAATCATTTTGCCGCGTTTTGTAATTCCTTCAATCCCGGCCTCATCCTTATTGCCACAGCCAGTAATCATTGTTGCAGCTAGTACAACCATTGTTAGCAGCGTTAATATTTTTTTCATTATGTAATTCCCCCTCGTATATTTTTACTTTACATCTCCGATTATACTCTACTGTGATGAACTTGTAAAGTGTTGGGGTGATGCCGCATTTGCTGGTGTCTTCCTATCCCGACTCGCCTCTCTTGGCCTGGGGGCCAAAGGATGCTCGCTGGGATAGGAAGACACCCCCCATCTACTTAGATATGTTCATGTAAAAAACAATAGACAAGCGTCCCCCACATAAGCGGATGGGCAGCACAGAGCGGACGTGTATCAGAGACTAATAATGAGATAGACCACACCAACAAGCGCATTTTTACAAGGTATCTTGTATATGCGCGGTTGGTGTGGTCTATCTCATTATGGCCCTAACCATCCCCCACTCTAGCGGTACAACCGTCTTCTCATACGCTTGCGGTAGAGTTCGTTAAGGAGTAGGGCGTAGACTAGGGTGTAGAAGGAGCCGCCCATTGGGGAACGGGTGGAAGGATTGCCTTCAAATTCTTTGATTAAGTTGCCCATGCTGGCTTTTATGTCGGTATAGATGCAATTGGCCATGTGGTTAATGGTTTCACTAGAAGGATACATCTCATATATTGGGCTTAGGTCATGGTCGTATTGATGGAGCTCAGCTTCAACATACCTTTGAATTTTTTGACATAGGGGCGGGTACATTGCCTTGATATAGGTAACTTCCATGTCATCTTGATTCTTGGACATATCACAAGAAGGGTCTGGCATAGGAAGCATAGGGGTAGGCAATGGTTGCATACATGTGCCGTAATGGATGCAGTGCACACAGTTGGCACCATAGATGCCTTGATGACATGGCATAGGCATAGATGGTGGCATAGGTGTTGGTTGGGGTTGTGTTGGCATTGGTGTAGGAGGGGGTATGTTCATGTCTGGGTAAATACATGTGGTGCCCGTATCAGGTTGTGGGATTTGTTGCATTTCTATGGGCATATTAACTTCCATTTCAATAGGTGTCATAGGGGCCTTGGGAGTTGTAGGTTTTTTACTAACAGGTTTCTTTTCCAATTGATCACTTCGAATATAATTAAACATAAATTCACCTCAATAGAATGATAGGATACTTAATCCCATTATATTCCATTAAGGTGAATGTGTTCATACATTATTTTTTAGCCCTATTTTATAACAAGCTTATCAATTTTCCATAGGTCATCAACATAATTTTGAATGGTGCGGTCAGAGCTAAACTTACCACTACTAGCAGTATTCATAATAACGGCCTCTGCCCATTTTTCAGGATTCTTATAGAGCTCATCCACTAAATGATGGGTGTTGTAATAGGCTTCCATGTCCTTAAGGATAAAGTATTCATCCATATGACCACCAGCACGGTTGAGTAAGGATTCATAAATCTCTTGGAAGATTCCAGGCTCTTTAGGTGCTATGGTACCATCGATTAGTTGATCAAGAACCCTTCTAATATAAGGATTGTCATTGTAAATATCCCAAGGGTTGTAAGACTTATTCTCAACAAAGTCAGAAACCTCATCAGCTGTTAGGCCAAATATAAAGATATGCTCATTATTTAATTCTTCAGCAATCTCAACATTGGCACCGTCTAAAGTACCAATTGTGACAGCCCCATTAAGCATAAACTTCATATTGCCGGTGCCAGATGCTTCTTTACCTGCTGTGGATATTTGTTCACTAACATCAGTTGCAGGAATTATAATTTCAGCACTTGAAACATTGTAGTTCTCAATAAAAACAACACATAACTTATTTCGAGTAATAGGGTCATTATTGACAAGGTCTGCAACGCTATTAATTAATTTAATAATTAACTTTGCCCGGCGGTAGCCTGGTGCTGCTTTAGCCCCAAAGATAAAGGTTCGAGGGGTCATATCAATATCAGGGTTTTGATGAATATCGTTATAAATCATCATAACATGTAGGATGTTGAGTAACTGGCGTTTGTATTCATGTAATCTCTTAACCTGAACATCAAATATGGAATAAGGGTTAACATGTATACCTTGTTCTTTTTGAATGTACTCAGCTAAGCGAACCTTGTTATGGAACTTAATGTCCATAAACTTTTCTTGAAATTTCTTATCTGTTGCATAAGGCTTTAATTTTTCCAGTTCTGGTAAGTCAGTAATCCAATCATTACCAATGGTTTCTGTTATAAGCTCAGACAGTTCAGGGTTAGAATGGGCTAGCCAACGCCTTGGTGTTATACCATTTGTCTTATTATTAAATTTTTCAGGCATAATCTCTGAAAAATGACTTAGGACAGAAGTTTTTAATATTTCTGAGTGGAGTGCAGCAACACCGTTAACAGAAAAGCTACCAACGATTGCTAGGTTAGCCATTCTTATTTGACCCTCATGGATAATACTAAGTTTACGAATCTTTTCTTCGCTAAACATGTACTCATTTCTTAGCTGATCACAGAACCTGCTGTTAATCTCCTCAACAATTTGATAAATACGAGGAAGTAGGCGCTGGAATAATTCAACTGGCCATTTCTCAAGTGCTTCAAGCAATGTTGTATGGTTTGTATATGCACATGATTTAGTTGTAATTCGCCATGCGTCATCCCATGGTAATTCAAAATCATCTAATAAAATACGCATAAGTTCAGGAACAACAAGAGAAGGATGTGTATCATTCATCTGGAAAACTGCTTTTTCAGGTAATAGGTAAATGCTTGTTTTTTTATTTTTAATCTTACGTAGTGCTCTTTGAAGTGTAGCAGATACAAAGAAATATTGTTGCTTTAAACGAAGCTCTTTTCCTTTGTGATGATTGTCATTAGGATATAGAACGTGAGTAAGAGTTTTAGCAAGGTTTTGCTGCTCAACTGCTTTGGTGTATTCCCCTTCGTCAAAAAAGTGAAGGATAAATTCTTCAGGTGCTTCAGCATCCCAAAGACGCAGTGAATTTACGGTGCGGTTATTATAACCCACAATAGGCATATCATATGGAATAGCAAGGACTGATTGATAGTTCTCATGTACATATCTAGTGACACCCTGAGTATCTTGATAGGATCTAACATTTCCGCCAAACTTAATTTCTTCTGTATAGTCAGCTCTTTTAACTTCCCAAGGATGACCATGTTTTAACCAGTCATCAGGTAGTTCAATTT
>CAZLPH010000096.1:8127-9211 GCA_964561345.1 uncultured Candidatus Epulonipiscium sp. | reverse complement strand
AGAAAGTGTGCTAACTTTTTTAGATAAGTAACCATCTAGGTGGGCAACTTCGGTAATTACCCTTATATTTTCCTTGCTTTTTTTCCGACTGTGGTTATTGCTGATGGTATCCCAATAATCTAAATTCTCCTTTACTGTAAAATTAGGGAATAAAGTGATTTCTTGGGGGACGTAGCCAATTCGGCAATCACCAATAATAACCTCCCCCTGTGTTGCTTTAACAATACCAGCTATAATTGAAATAAGAGTAGACTTACCAGCGCCATTAGAGCCTATAATACCCACAATACTACCCTTTTTAATGGAAAAGTTAACATGGTCTAAAACAGTTATTTTATTATATTGTTTGGTTAGATTTTTTACGATAATCATATAAACTCCTTTAAATTAATTGTCATATAGTAATTCTAGTATACCACTCATTCTCATAAGTTGACATAAAACATTATATCAAATAGAATAAGATGGATTATACAATAATGATGAATAAGAGGTGGATTTATTGAAGAAAAAGGTCGTATTTATGGTAATGATAAGTCTTATGTGGATTCAAAGCATATATGCGGGAGAAATTGTAAAACCCAAACCATATATGAGTCAAAGAACTTTTCTAAAACAGTTAATGAAACAATCCTAGCATTAGAAGAAAGGTACCCCGATTCGGTAAGTGTTTTTGAAACTGGACAATCTGTGCAAGGAAAGCCTATTTTAGCTGTGGAACTTGGAAAGGGACCGAAACAAATACTGATTAACGGAACCCATCATGCAAGAGAATGTTTAACAACAGTTTTGGTCTTAGACCAGATTGATTACATAGCAAAACTTGAAGAAGAAAATAGACTAGCAAATGGAAGTAATATCCGTGCCTTATTAGATAAAGTGACATTTGTTTTTGTTCCCCTGTTAAACCCAGATGGGGCAGATCTTGTTCTAAACGGGAAAGGAAGTGTAGATGATGCGTTTTTAGCTAAAGGATATATGAAGCCATCACTTTTTAAATCATGGAAAGCCAACATCAATGGTGTAGATCTAAACCAAAACTATCCAACTAAGTACCCAGGCGCCCAAGGGAGAAAATGGCCAT
>CAZLPH010000096.1:0-8115 GCA_964561345.1 uncultured Candidatus Epulonipiscium sp. | reverse complement strand
AGCTTATAAAGCAGGTGCCCTAATTACAGAACCAGAAACAAGAGCCCTTGTAAAATTGTGTGAAGAGAGATTATTTGACGGAACTATTTCTTATCATTCATCAGGAGAAATTATATTTTGGCACTTTAATCAAAAAGAAGTCTCAAGAGACTACCAAATTGCAAAAGCAGTTTCCAAGGTAACAGGTTACAGCCTAGTAGGAAAAGGAAATCCCTCAAAAGGAAATGGTTTCAAGAACTGGTTCGTTGAAAAATACCAAAAACCAGGACTAACCATAGAAATCTCCCCCTATGTCGGTGCTCAAGCAGTACCATTCAACCGATACCAAAGTATCTGGGAAAAAAATAAAAGTGTTCCAATAATATTTGCAAGCCAGGTAAATGCAACAGTTCCAAGAGAAACACCTTACATCCCAAAAGAAAAACAACCAGAAACACCAGAAATTCCAGAAGTACCACAGCTACCAGAAGAAGTGGACGAACCCAAAGAAGAAAATCCAGAAACAGAAGATAGCCCTCAAGAAGAGACAAAAGGGCAAGAAGATCATGACATAGAGAACATACAAAAGCAACAAACACAAACCTAAAGAGCAAAGTAGCGGGACTCAACCAAAAAAGGACCAAGTAGACGAATCTACCTGGTCCTTTTTGTATAATTGAAACTACTGAGCCTTATTATTTGATCCTAAGACGTCCGTAATTTTTCCTTTAATCATTTCTTGAACGGCAGTACGTCCTGCACCTAAGTATTGACGTGGATCAAAAGCACCTGGTGTTTCGCCAAATACTTCACGAACTGAAGCAGTCATTTCAAGACGGATATCTGTATCCATGTTGATTTTACATACTGACATAGATGTTGCCTTACGAAGCATTTCAACAGGAATACCTGATGAACCTTCTAGTTTAGCACCATACTTATTACATTTTGCTACTGTCTCTTGGTTTACAGATGAAGCACCGTGTAATACAATAGGGTAGTTTTTAATGCCAGCAGCTTCTAATTTGTTTGTGATTTCTTCAAGAATATCAAAACGTAATTTTGGCTCACCTTTGAACTTTACAGCACCATGGCTTGTTCCAATAGCGATTGCTAAAGAATCACAGCCTGTACGCTGGATGAAATCTAAAGCTTGATCTGGATCTGTGTAGGTTGCATCTTCAGCATCTACGTTTACGTCATCCTCAACACCAGCAAGAACGCCTAGTTCAGCCTCAACTACCACGCCTTTTGAATGAGCGTAATCCACAACTTCTTTTGTCTTTGCAACGTTAGTTTCAAAGTCATAGTGTGATCCATCAAACATAACGGATGTAAATCCGATATCAATTACTTTTTTGATTGTCTCAAGATCAGGGCCGTGGTCTAAGTGAATTGCTAAGTCAATGCCTGTTTCTTCGATAGCTGCATTTACCATAGCCATTAAATATTCTGGACCTGCGTACTCAAGAGCACTTTTTGATACTTGTAAAATAACTGGAGATTTTAATTCTTGTGCAGCACGTGTTACTGCTTGTACAATTTCCATGTTATTAATATTAAATGCCCCAATTGCGTATTGCCCCTCGAAAGCTTTGTTAAACATTTCTTTTGTTGTTACTAATGCCATTTGTAAAAACCCCTTCCATATTTTAGTTCATAATACGATACAATACTATTATAAGCCTTATGTCTAAATAAGACAATAACAAGTGTGTTAAAGATTTATTTAGTGGCCGTATTAGGCATATCCATAGGAACATAAGCATCTGCCCTAGGGTTTCCAATAGCCTGTGAGCAGGTTGAAAAATCACTAATAAGAATATCCTGAATTTGTTTAGAAGTAGACGCCTTTGCCATGGTGTATAATGTCAACCCAAGAAGGGTAAGAGCTTCTAAAAACAAAATTAAAAGGGAGACCATTGTAATAGAATCAGGGTTAATAAAATAAAATGCTAAATAAACAATAATGGAAGCTGATAGTAAGATAATGGACATGTTAGAGATGGTGTGGGAAAATTCTTTAATTGCTTCGTACTGAGCAGATGCTTTAGTAGCCTGTTCGAATTTATCTAAATACTCTAGGGTAACCACTCGCTTGTTTAAGGAAAATGGTTTTGTTGTTTTGTGTGGTACCTTCTCCTGGTTGATGGTAGTGTCATCTTTAATATGTACAGTAGGTGTATTAGGAACATCAACAAGATTGGGGATATCTGGCACATCAGGAATTTCTCCCGGTGGAGCAAAAGAAACAGAACGCAGTTTATCTCCTAATTCTTTAGAAATCTCTTTTTTTCTCTTTGACATAATAAATCCTCCTAAATAATATGATAATTATAGTATATACTATTTTATGTACTTTAATAAGGTTGTATAGTATAATCAGTGGGTACAAAATTTAAATAAAATCAAAATTAGAAAGAAAAGGTGATTAAGTGGATGCAATTATGTTGTCAATCAAGTCTGCAATTTTGGGGATTGTAGAGGGACTAACAGAGTTTTTGCCAGTATCGTCAACGGGACATTTGGTTATATTTCAAAACTTAATGAAATTTGAAGGAACAACCGTAAATTATGTGAATATGTATACATATGTCATACAGTTAGGGGCTATATTAGCAGTTGTCATCCTGTACTGGGACAAAATAAAGGACACCTTAGTTAACTTTTTTCCAAAAAAAGTTGGCTATGAGAAATCAGGATTTAAATTCTGGCTTATGGTTGTTATTGCCTGTATTCCTGGTGGTGTGTTTGGTATCTTATTAGATGACCTAGCGGACCAGTATTTGTTTCACCCAACACCTATCGCCATTACCTTGTTTTTAGGTGGGATTGCTATGATTTTTGCAGAAAACAAATTTAGAACAAACAAGACCACCAGCAGAGAGATTAACGTGACCATTGGCCAAGCGTGGATTATTGGCTTGTTCCAATGTCTGGCCATTATTCCAGGAATGTCCCGTTCGGCTTCAACTATTATAGGTGGCTGGGTAGCGGGATTATCCACTGTTGCAGCGGCAGAGTTTTCATTCTTTTTAGCCATTCCCGTTATGGTTGGAATGAGTCTGCTAAAACTTATTAAGATTGGCGGGGTTATGAGCTTAACATCTGCTGAGATGGCTTCTTTAGCAGTTGGCTTTATTGTATCATTCATTGTTGCGCTAGGGGTAATTAATAAATTTATCTCTTACCTAAAGCGCAAGCCAATGAAGATATTTGCAATCTACAGAATGATATTTGCAGTTGTGGTTCTTATAACTGGTTTTGCTGGGGTTTTTAGCTAGGAATTATTTCGATCCAATAACCATCAGGGTCAGCGATAAAATAAATACCCATTGCCTTGTTTTCAAAGCAAATACAGTTGTTTTTAGTATGCAGGGCGTGAGCTCCTTCAAAATCATCTACCTTAAGGGCAAGATGGAACTCGTTATCACCCAAGTTATAAGGGGCTTCCCAGTCTCTTAGCCAAGTGAGCTCAAGTGAAAAATCACTAGAACCGTCACCCAGGTAGACTAAAATAAAGCTACCATCTTCTGAGTTCTTGCGCCTAACTTCTGTAAAGCCTAGGTTATCTTTATAAAAGGCAAGGCTTTTTTCCAAATCTAAAACGTTAATGTTTTGGTGATCAAAAGTAAATTTCATAACAAACCTCCTATATATAAATAATTATATACTAAGTATATCTGAAAAAGGGGCATTTAACAAATCATGGCATGTGCCAAATATGTTAAACGTCCCTTTTTTCGTCAAAATGTGTTATATTATTAGGATAAGATGTTAATAGTAAAGAAGAAGGAGTTATTAAGTATGTTAAAACGATTTATACAGTATTATAAACCCCATAAAAGGTTATTTATCATCGATATGGTGAGTGCTTTTTTAGTTGCGTTATGTGATTTTTTTTACCCCATGATCACAAGAAATGTGATCAATAACTATGTGCCTAACCAAAAGCTAAGATTAATATTTATTTGGGGTGGCGTACTGCTACTAATTTATGTTATAAAAGCAGGTCTTAACTATATTATTCAATATTATGGCCACGTTGTAGGTGTTAGAATGCAAGCAGATATGCGAAAAGATATTTTTAAGCATTTGCAAAAGTTACCATTTTCCTTTTTTGATGAAAACAAGACAGGTGTTATTATGTCACGTATTATAAACGACCTGCAAGAAGTAACTGAGCTTGCCCATCATGGACCAGAAGACCTATTTGTATCAGGTGTTATGTTAGTGGGGTCCTTTATTATTCTGTCAACCATTAACTTACCACTAACCATTATTATATTTGCATTTATTCCCCTATTGATATGGTTTGCCGTTAAAAAAAGGGTGAAAATGTCTAAGGCATTTGCAGCAACTAGGGTTACAGTAGGAGAAGTGAATGCTTCACTAGAAAATAGTATCTCTGGTGTTCGGGTATCCAAAGCCTTTGCTAATAAAGCATATGAGGTTGAGAAGTTTTCAACTAGTAATAGCCATTTTCAAGATGCAAGAGAATATGCTTACAAAGCAATGGCAGAATTCTTCTCGGGATCAAATTTTATTATAGACCTTTTAAATGTGGTGGTATTAGTTGCGGGGGGATATTTTGTCTACCAAGGGCGTATTGACTGGGGAGATTATGCAGCTTACTTGCTATTTGTCGGTCTCTTCTTAGCACCGATTAAAAAACTTGTTCAGTTTGTTGAGCAGTATCAATTAGGTATGACAGGTTTTGAGCGCTTTACGCAGCTGATGGATGAGAGTCAAGAATTAGAAGGTCCAGAATCAGTGTTACTAAGTGAAGTAAAAGGAAATATTAATTTCAAGAATGTTGGTTTTAAATATGATGAAAACACGCGTGTTTTCCGTCATATTAATTTAGCTATTGAAAAAGGAAAAACCGTTGCTATTGTAGGTCCATCAGGGGGAGGAAAAACTACCCTTTGCCATTTAATTCCAAGGTTTTATGAAATTGATGAAGGTGAAATCCTAATAGATCATATAGACATTCGCAATATTAAAAGAGAATCCCTAAGGAAAAACATAGGAATTGTTCAGCAAGATGTGTTTTTATTTACAGGAACTGTTGGGGAAAATATTGCCTATGGTGATTTAGAAGCAAGTCAGGAAGCAATAATTGAAGCAGCCAAGAAGGCCAATATTCATGATTATATTATGACATTAAAAGAGGGCTATAATACAAATATTGGTGAACGTGGGGTAAAACTATCAGGTGGGCAAAAACAAAGAATATCTATTGCAAGGATTTTCCTTAAAAATCCACCAATTCTCATATTAGACGAGGCCACATCTGCACTAGATAATACAACTGAGAGATTAATTCAAAAGTCTCTGGAAGTCTTAAGTGAAGGTAGAACAACACTAATCGTAGCACACAGACTATCAACCATTAAGAATGCAGATGAAATTATTGTTCTCACAGAAAAAGGTATTGAGGAAAAAGGCTCTCATGAAACGTTACTTGCAGAAAACGGTATGTATGCCTACTTATATGAGTCACAGTTTAGCCCTGTATAAGCAAGAAAGAGGTTTAAGATGTATGATAAATGGATTGATATGCTAGAAGAGACTGAGTTATTTAAGGGTATCGACCGAAAAGAAATCGTTAAAATACTCGGTTGCTCAAGTCCAAGCATTAAACACTATAAAAAGAATGAAATTATTACCATTGAGAAAAGTAAATTTACAGGAATAGGACTAGTTTTAGAGGGAGAAGCCTCTTTAACCAAAGATAATTTAGCAGGAGACCGGCTCATTATTGCAAGGATAAAGGCAGGTGATATATTTGGAGAAATATCCGCCTTTGTTGATGAGAGTTGGCTTGAAACCGTTACAGCTAGAGTGGATTCTCAAGTGCTTTTTTTATCTCCTGAACGAATTGTCGGGATGTGCCCTCATATGTGCAACGGCCACAGGATATTGATTCAAAATACACTGCATTTGGTCTCGCAAAAAGCCTATGTACTTCATAAAAAAGTAGAAATATTATCCCTTAGTAGCATAAGAAAAAAGGTTAGTACATATTTGCTAGAACAATATTATATAAAAGAAATTCCAAAGTTTAAAATTCCCCTTAAACGGAATGAATTAGCAGAGTACCTGCATATACAAAGGCCATCTTTATCAAGGGAATTGGCAAATATGAAAGAGGAAGGTATTATTGAATTTCAAGGAAATACCTTTACAGTTTTGAATATTGAAGACCTAAAAAATTGCTTATAAGCAAATAGAATTTAAAAAGGAAGGAGTGATAGAATGATTAAAATTATGGCCGATTCAACGTGTGACTTATCAGAAGAGATATTGGGGAAATATAATATCTCAATGGTACATCTTACCATTACAATTCATGGTAAAGAGTACAAGGACAATATTGATATTAAGCCTGATAATTTCTATAGGATGCTTCCGAGTTTAGATAAGTCTCCTACAACATCAATGCCAAGCCCGGCGGAATATTTAAAGGTGTTTAGGGAGGCAATTGCAGAAGGACACACACATATTTTATGTGTTTGTATGTCAAGCGGAACAAGTGGCTCTTACCAATCAGGAGCACTGGCTAAAGAATATTTTTATGAAGAATACCCAGATTCCAAGGTTAAAATACACGTGGTAGATTCCCAGTGTATGAGCCATGGAAGTGGCTATTTTATTTTAAAATCTGCCATCCTAAGGGAAAAGGGGTTTAGGTTTAAAGAATTAGTAGAATTCAACGAGATATATAAAAAGAATGTTAAACACTTCCTTAGTGTAGATGATTTAGCAAACTTAATTAGAAGTGGTCGCCTAACCAATGCTAGTGCCCTTATCGGTAAAATACTTAAAATTAAGCCGATTATGTCTATGAAAAAGGGAAAAGGTGCTATTGTAGCGAAAGAACGAGGCCATAAAAGAGTATTAAACCATTATATAAAAGAGTTTAATACAAGAGTAGATGAGGAACTGACAGATTTTATAATTATTGGCTATACAACAGATATATCAAAAGCTGAAATCCTAAAAGAAAAGATTTCCCAGGAAACAAATTTTAAAGAGGAAATATATATTATGCAAATGGGAACCACTGTAGGTAACCATGTAGGCATAGGTGGTTTATCTATGTATTTTATGGAAAAAGGCCATAGGAGAGACGGCTTGCTCCATAATGAAATAAATGCCTTAATTGAGAAAAAAAATGAACTTGTGGCAAAGCTTCTAAAATAAAAAACAGCAGGATCCTATTTACTTAGGACCTGCTATTTTTTGTGGTGTATTTAATTAAAGATGTAGTATTTTGTCTGCCATAGGCGCCCGTAGCATACTAGCTGAGGGCATGTTGGCACCTAAGAGAGGTGTTAAATAATATTTAAAAGCATCTGTTACGTGGTTGCCTTTTTCGTTAATAAAATGATCTGGCATAAGTTTAGTCTTTGCAGCTAATTTACTAAGTTGTGTTAGTTGGTAGTCCACAGAATAGTAACCAGTTCTGTGAATTGTTATAGACCCATCTACGTTGTGCCACAGAGCAAACTGGGCAGCTTTTTCCCCAACTTCCCTTGCCTCTTGTTGGTCTACATTGGAGACACAACCTAAAAAGGCACGTTGTAAATAACCAAAAGTATCAGCACGAACCCGGTCAATTTTTAGTTTGTCTTTAATTTGTGCAGTAAGAATATCACCTAGACCACCGCTTCCGGATAACTCGACGTTTCCATGTGCATCTGTGTTACAGTCTTCAAACTTTGTAATAATAGGCACCCCATGCTCGTCTTGAATACCTTCGGACACAGCAACAATACATCTGCCGTATTTATCATAAACCTTTTTAACATCCATTATAAAATCGTCCATTACAAAAGGTCTCTCAGGAAGGTAGATAAGATGCGGGCCATCATCAGGATATTTTTGTGCTATAGAAGATGCAGCAGCTAAAAAGCCAGCATGACGTCCCATAACAACACCGATATGTACGCCCGGTAATGCTCTGTTATCTAAATTAAGTCCTATAAAGGCTTGTGCAACAAACTTAGCCGCCGAGCCGTATCCAGGTGTATGATCATTAATTAATAAGTCGTTATCAATTGTCTTAGGAATATGTATGGCCCTAAAATCATATTTTTCGTGTTTGGCTTGTTCATTAACAATTCTAAC
>CAZLPH010000095.1:0-9266 GCA_964561345.1 uncultured Candidatus Epulonipiscium sp. | reverse complement strand
ATGGCCAACAAGGTGAAGAAATCTATCCATTAGTGATTTCAAACTATCTATACTAATCTTATATTTATAGGAGTAGGCCTATTCAGGGGTTAAATAAAACATATTGCAAAAAGGGGATTAAATGATTAAATTGAAAAGGTTAGAAATAGGGGACTACATAGGGATGTTTTCACCATCATCACCGATAACACATACCGTTCCAAAGAGATTTAAAAGAGCGAAAAGGTTTTTAGAGAGTAAAGGATTTAAGTTAATTGAAGGGAATTTAACTGGTAAAAATGATTATTACAGATCGGGAAATATACAAGAAAGAGCAAATGAGCTAAATGCTTTGATTAGAAATCCTAAGGTAAAGTGTATCATGTCTACAATCGGAGGAATGAACTCAAATTCTATTCTGCCATATGTAGATTACGAAGCTTTTAAGGAAAATCCTAAAATAATAATAGGTTACTCAGATGTTACGGCTATTTTACTGGCAATATACGCAAAGACAGGAATAGTAACATTCTATGGACCCGCATTAGTGGCATCATTTGGGGAATTTCCTCCCTTTGTGGACAAGACTTATGATTATTTTAAGGAAATGTTGATAGATGTTACGCCTATACCTTATGAATTTCCAATGCCTAAACTCTGGACAGACGAATACATAGACTGGACAGGGCAAGCCAGGGGGAAAACCGGAAAGGGGAATAAGTGGATTACCGTTTATGGTGGGCTAGCAAGTGGAAGATTAATAGGAGGCAATTTAAATACCCTAGAGGGTATATGGGGAAGCGAGTATATGCCCGATATATTAGCGGGTGATATACTTTTTATTGAGGATTCTTTAAAGGATATAGCAACGATTGAGAGAAGTTTTGCCTTACTGAAATTAAATGGTGTCTTTGACCGAATTTCGGGTATTATCCTAGGCAAACACGAACTGTTCGATGATATGAAAACAGGTAGAAAACCTTATGAAGTTTTGCTAGAGATGTTAGGAGAGAGGGAAATTCCCTTTATTGCAGATTTTGACTGCTGCCATACACATCCAATGCTAACATTAGCAATTGGTGTTGAAATTAGGTTAGATGCCAGTAATAAAAAAATAAGTATGATAGAAAGCTGTTTCTAATAGGTAGAATAGTAATGGACTAGTGGGACTGTTCCGCGCTCCTCGGGGGTAAGCATGGAATTTTAGTTTGCTGTGCCCTTGTCGGAGACAAGCTTGTTTTAACAAATTGAGGAGGGAAGTATGATGAACTGGCTTGGTGTCATTTCTATTATAATGGGTATATCTTATTTAATATATGCCATTATAATAGAAAAAAGGTTACTATATACTTTCGGGGAACGAATGGGGTAAAAATAATTGAAGGTAATGAAGAAAAATATTTTAAATTGCAATTGTATTTTTCGGTTCTAAATTCATTAATATTTGTAAGTGCAGGGATTGCAATAATTTTATATAATTTTAGTGGCGTATATATGTTAGTAATTCCAATCATTGTTAATTTGATAAACTGGATAAGTAAATTAATAGGCAGACTAAATGGGTATATAGAAGTTTAATCAATATTTTTCTGCATCATTACAGCTGTTTTTAATAATACATAATAAACATAAGTAGTGTTGTATACTATAAAAGATTTTTATCTACTTCCTAAAAGGCGTGCCGTAGTAGATGATGAAAGGAGAAATTATGAATAATAAAACTAACATGAATGAAAAATGGGATAAGATATCAACAAGAACAAAGAAGTGGTATATGTTTTCACGGGTATCATTACGAATAAATGTATTTTTGATGTTATGTTTACTGATTGCTTTTGAATTAGTAGAAGGGGATAGGCATGTTAATTTTGGATTATTTGTTGCAACATTATTTGTAAAACTTATATTAGTATATAGTATTGGCGTGTATAGTGGCCATTTAGAATGGGAATTTCTTAAGAAACTTGCGAATAAGGAGTTTTTAAAAGCTAAGGATATCAGGAGAAATTATGTATTAGTTTATGGTATATGCATGTTTGGGGTAAACTTTACAATAGCTTGTATTAATCCAGCCTTTGAGGGCTTATCCATGATAGTAGTTGAACTTATGATATATCTACTAACAGGCGTTATTTGGGGATATGTGATGTCTGGTATTGGTGGAAGCTTTAGTAAATATATTACTGAAAAGTAGATACAGCATTAATGATAGCCTGAAGGGGGAAGAAATGAAAAATATATATGATAATAAAAAGATATGGAAGTATTATTTTATGCTGCTAATATTTCTGCTACCATTAGTTGCAGGGGCAGTTAAGTTGGCGGGCTTTAAAAATATTGATACCCTACTATTTGTACTATTTAATTTGATGGCTCCTTATCTAATAATGACTTTGCTAATTAGAGAAGTGATATTAGAAGAGGTAGATGCAAAAGAGATCATAAATATCAATGAAATTAAAATATTAAGGGCATTGAACTACTTAGTGCTAGGGATTTTTATTATGAGCCATACTTTGAATTCAATGTTGATATTAAGTGGGGAACATATAACATTATCGGTGTTATCACTTTTTATTGCATGGTATTTGATCTTGGATGCTAGTCTAATTATTACTGGAGATAAAATATACTATGGCAATAGAATAATAGAGAAAAAAGAAATTAATCGTGTTGAGGAGAAAAGTCCTAATCATATAAGAATATATCTCAGGGGTGGTAAAGACCTAAGAATTAGATATAAAAAAATTGCAGCATACATAGAGCCTTTTGAGAGAAAAGTGGAGGTCTAAGATGAAAGAACTAATTAAGAAATTCAGACCATCATGCACAGATATGGAGTGGAAGATGATTACACTATCACTTTTGCTGTATATACTGTATAAGGTGGGCTATCAGGTTGGGAAGTTTTGTGCACACTTAACGAACTAATATAATTACAGTGTATTAGCATCAAGAACAAGTCTAATGGTTTATAGAAAAATAAAACACATGTACATAATGAAAATCCAGAGAATATAGATGGGTATCAAACTTGGCATATATCTGACAATGAAGAAACTTACTATGGTAACTTTGAAGTATTGAAAGGAGCGGTTATTTATGGATTGTCAAAATAAAGAGAAGCTGTCAAAAATAAAAAAGTTTTCATTCTTGTTTATAGTTTTATTTGTAGTTTTAGGATTCTATGAATCAATTATTCTTACATCTCTATCCTTATATATGAAAAAAAACAAGTGAACCATAATGAAATTAGGAGGTTGAAATCAGCGTAATTTAACTATGCTATTAATATTTTAATTTCTGAGTTGAGAAGATTAAATTCAAAATAAGGTGGAACAAGATAGATTTTGCTAATTTACAGGAGGATTTTATGAAAATAACTAAGATTCATTTATTGTCTTTTGTAATCTTAATAATCCAAGGCTTGATTACTGGTTGGTTGATTAAATTAGCATCTTCTGATTATGAATTAATTGAATTTGGTACAAATAATAGCCTAGATATTAATATTTTGATATATGGTATAGGTGTTATTGTAGTACCAATTATTGCGTTAATAATCTTAGGGAAGTTAAAAGCAATATCTGATAATGGCAAAGGATAGAACAACTAAGATGTATAAAGAGATGGGCTATCTACTAGTACTTGAATGTGGGATAGGAAAACAAGAAATAGCAATAAATCTTAGGATGAAAAATAGGGGAATTAATAGTGAGGCTGTTCCCACGCTCCTCAGGGACTGTCCTGGCGAGCCCCAACCAAGATATCACCCAATAAATATATAAGATAACAGACCTAATAACCCACACAAGGAGGTTTCCAAGACAATGGCGTTAATTAAAACATTCAACTATAAAAAAGAAAAACTAAACAAAATAGAAGCTTACAAGTATGGCCAAAACTGGCCTGTGGTCTATATCCTAGAGGGCAAAAAAGAAGCCTATGTAGGGGAAACCATTAACGTCTATAATCGAAGCAAACAGCATTTGAAAAATAAGGACAGAAGGAAATTAGAGACCGTCCATATTATAGGTGATAAGGCTTTTAATAAGTCAGCTACCTTGGATATAGAGTCACTACTGATCCAGTACATAGCAGCTGATGGCAAATATAAACTCCAAAATGGTAATGCCGGATTAACCCAGCATGATTATTACGACAAGGAAAAATACCTAGGTATTTTTGAGGATGTTTGGGAAGCACTTAGGCAAAAGGATATCGTGACTAGAAGTATTACAGAGCTTAGAAACAGTGATATTTTTAAATACTCCCCTTACAAGGCTCTTAATGACCAGCAACATGAAATCGTTATGAGTATCAAGGATAGTATTATAAATGAAAAAAGCAGCATCCACCTAGTGAACGGTGAACCAGGTACTGGTAAAACAATCGTTGCTATTTTCCTCATGAAGCTTTTAAAAGAATTGCCTAAAACCAAGGATCTTAAAATAGGGTTTGTTGTTCCTATGACGTCCCTTAGAGGCACCATAAAAAATGTCTTTAAAACTGTTATGGGCCTTCGAAGTAGCATGGTTCTAAGTCCTTTTGATGTGGTGAAGGAGCACTATGATATTCTCATTGTAGATGAGGCCCATCGGCTAACGCGCCGGGTTAACATTAGTAATATGGGGGCCTTTGATAATGTGAACCGGAAGCTAGGCATTGATATTTATGAGGGGGATCAGCTGGACTGGATTGAGCGCTCGGCAGACCATGTTATTTTGTGTTATGACAAGAATCAGTCTGTGAGACCGTCAGATATCCTTCCTCATAAAATAGAAGCTTTAGGGGCTAAAAATCACCGGATTACATCTCAAATGCGGGTTATGGGTGGTCAGGACTACATTGACTATATCCAAAATATTTTACACATGAAGCAAGAGGATGTTAGGTACTTTGGCAATTACGATGTTTGCCTATTTGATGATGTTGACCAAATGGTTAAGAAAATTAAAGAAAAGAACGATGAATACGGCCTTTGTAGAGTGGTTGCGGGCTATGCTTGGGAGTGGCAATCTAAAAAAGATAAATCTGCCTACGATATAAAAATAGAGGGTTATGGTTACAGATGGAACTCCACGCAAAAGGACTGGGTTAACTCGGTGAATGCTCTGGAAGAAGTTGGCTGTATCCATACCATTCAGGGGTATGACCTGAACTATGTTGGGGTAATCATTGGAGATGAAATTAGTTTAAATAATGGGGTCATTGAGATTCAGGCAGGGAATTATCATGATAAATATGGCAAGCAAACCATCAAGGATCCTGAGGTGTTGAAGAACTTTATTATGAACATATATAAGACGCTTTTAACCCGGGGAATTCGGGGGACCTATGTCTATGTGTGTGACTCTGAGCTGAGGGGGTATTTTAAGCACTATATGGCAACGTATAAAAATGAAGATTCTGCTGGAAAAGTGGCGGAGGATATAGCGGAGTATGAGGTGTAAGAGGCTAGAAGGAGGGTTATGTAGATGAATGAGAAAAGTAGCAGGATAAGTGATTTACAAGCTATGGTAAGTAAGTTTTGTGAGGATAGGAACTGGCGGCAGTACCACAATCCCAAGGACTTGGCTATTATGATTGTGACGGAGGCGTCGGAGCTGCTGAGTATTTTTCGGTATAAAAATGAGGAAGATGTGGTGGATATCTTTGAGAATAAAAAAGAAGATGTTGAGGATGAACTGGCAGATGTACTCTTTGGGGTGCTGAGGTTTGCGGAGCTCAATGAAATTGATTTGGCGGGGGCCCTGGAGCGGAAGATTGGGAAGAACGGGGAGAAGTATTCCGTGGAGAAGAGTTGGGGGCGGAATGAGAAGTATGATGAGCTTTGATGGGGTTAATTTAACAAGATAATTAGATGATAAGTTTATTGCTGTGATACTAATGCTTGTAGTCAAATAAAAAGGAGATGTAGCTATAAATGAATATAGAAACATTGACACTACTAAAATGGGGTTACCGCATAATTTATATCATTAGTGTGGTATCCATCGTGAGAATATGGATAAAGGATTCTGAAAGCAAATCGTATAAGTGGTTTTATGCACAGTTAATTATTTTGTATATTGCTAGTGAACGATTATTTAGGTTTATAGAATTAACACCTGAACTCATTGAAATAATAAACGAAGAAAATAGTGCTCTGCCTTTTACCAGTGTAGGATTATATTGGGGTGTTAGTATGATGTTTATGCTAGCAGGAATTCGGGGTTTAGGTAAAAAACAGCGAAACTAAAGGGGATGTTGCCAGGAGTAGACCAGGTGGACGAGTAGCTAAAAATTAAAAATAATAGCTAGGGGGGAACAAGTGAAAAGAATTCAAAAGGCAGGGTTATTCTTATTAGTATCTTATACATTTTTATTGATTTTCTGGATGTTTTTTGGATTTGGTAGATATACATACCCAGAAGTTAGATATAATTTGATTCCTTTTTCAACAGTAGGGGATTTTCTTAACTTTAGCCAATTCCACACAAAAACTTGGGTAATAAATCTGATTGGGAATATTGGGGTATTTGTGCCCTTTGGAATTTTACTTCCGCTCGTCTTTCAAGGACCTATGGCCCGGCTATATGTTAAATTCATAAGCGGTGTATTCGTCCTAGAAACCATACAGCTTTTCTCGAGAAAAGGCGTTTTTGATGTGGATGATTTAATATTAAACTCAGTAGGGTTTGTAGTGGGGTACGGAATTTACAAAGTAGCTAGGAGGATATTATGGACACAATTACATTAGTTTTTCCTACAAAAAAATACGAAACACAGGTTATGGCCTATAAAAGGGAATTTGAAATAACAGGCGATAGTATGGATGGCACAGCAGGATTAAGTAGTGCCCTAAGTTTTGATGAATGGTTTTCGGCTATCATGGATAATCAATCAGACAAAACTGTAAGAGCTGGGCTTGTTCCGGCATCTACATATTTAGCAATTAGGCAGGATGATCAAAGGCTGATTGGAATGATAGATATCCGTCATGTATTAAATGATTATCTATTGCAATTTGGTGGCCACATTGGCTATTGCGTAAGGCAATCTGAGCGAAAAAAAGGATATGCAAAAACAATGCTGGCTTTAGCACTGGAAAAATGTAGGGATAGAAATATGGAGAGGGTTCTTATTACTTGTGATAAGGAAAATATCCCATCGGCTAAAACAGTTATATGCAATGGGGGAGTACTTGAAAATGAGGTCCTAGACGGAGAAGGTATTACCCAAAGATATTGGATTTCCTTAGGAGAATAAGACAGGCCAAAGGGGAATATGATTTTACAAAAAGGAGAAGAAAATATGAAAACAAACAGAATGATACTCGTATTAATAGTTGTATTATCAAGCCTTACGGCATGCGACAATTCAGCAGATAAAGCAATAGAACAAGGAAAGCAATTATTAGAAAACCGGGAATACCATAATGCTTTATCTTATTTTGAAGTGGCTATACATGAAGGGGCAGAAGATGTTGAAATACGAAACATCGTTAGGATTATAAAATCCTATAATGAAGCATTAAGATTATTTGAAGCAGAAGATTATGACGGGGCAAAAGAAGAAATTTCAACGATAGAAGATGACTATAATAAATATGCAATAGCTAGAGACATAGATCATATGAATGACCAGATTGTTGATAAAACAAAAGAGGATGAAGTTAAAAGGGCAGAAGTAGAAATAAAAGAAGATGAAGCTAAAGAAAAAGAAATTAAAGTACACGAGAAAGATAAAAGGGATGTGAGGGATAGGCCAGCTCCCAAAAAGAAGGAGCTTATGGACCCTGATAAAGCAGAAGAAAACATAGAATATAAAAAGACCAATCGAAAAAGTGAGTATCTAACTAGAATTGTAGAAAACGAAAGGGAAGTGAATAAAATATATAGTAATAAGGATAAAGGTGCCGCGCAGCAAAGTGAGGAAGGTTATGTCATATGGGATGATTTTTTAAATGAAATTTGGGGTGTGTTAAAAGAAAATCTTCCTGAAGATGAGATGAGTAGCCTTCTTAGTAAGCAAAGATTATGGATTACAGAAAAGGAAGATATGGCGGCGAAGATTCGTGGGGATGGTTATCCAGCTGACGTTGCTATGACTGATATGCTAAAGAGAACGGAAAGAAGATGTAAGGAGTTAGTAGAGCAGTATATGGAGTAAAAGGCTTGTTTTATATAACATTGGATTAAAAGGTGTGTACATAAATTAGAGATATAATAGATAGCAGAGAAATAATAATTAGAAAGGAAAATACCATGAAAAATGGATTATACGAAAAGGTCTTAGACCTTAAGTGCAAGGAAGACTTAACAAGTAAAGCCCATAAGAAAACCAGAGATATAGATTATAGTGAGGTATCAAAAGCACTTTCAATAACATATCAAAAGGCTATCCGTGAGAGCCTTTCCCAGTTACCAAACGACATAGAGCGGGCTCAGTTTATTACGGATCTTAACAAAACCATTGGTATTGATGATTTTGCTTATGAGGACAAAAAATTCAAAGAACTCCTAACGGTTCATGATGAGCAGCAGGAGTTTGACATTTTAAATCAATTTAGGCCTAAAACATCTATCTCTTCTAGTACGCTTTTTACTGGAAATTCAGGGCCTAGCTTAGAGAGTGAGTTAAGGCGTGAAATTAGAACGGCAGATGAGATAGATTTTTTAATTTCCTTTATAAAATTTAGCGGTCTTCGGCTTATTTATGATGATTTAGTTGAGTTTACTAAGACAAAGAAACTAAGGGTAATTACAACGTCTTATATGGGTGCTTCAGACTACAAAGCAATTTTGGACTTAGCTAAGCTTCCCAATACGGAGGTTAAGATTTCTTTCGATACAAAAAGAACCCGTCTTCATGCTAAGGCCTACTATTTTAAACGTAAAACAGGGTTTAGCACAGCATACATAGGGTCATCGAACTTATCTAATCCGGCCTTATCTAATGGCCTTGAATGGAATCTTAAGGTGTCTGAGTATACATCTAAAGATGTTGTAGATAGTTTTAATAAGACATTTGAAACATACTGGAATGATGAGGAGTTTAGAGCCTTTTCACCCACAGATGAGGAAAGTAAAAGAGAGCTCAAAGAGTCTCTTAGTATTAAGGGGCAAGATCAACATGCCTATACATTTTTTAATTTAAAGCCTTACTCTCATCAAAAAGAAATTTTAGAGGATTTAAAGCTAGAGCGGGAAGAGTATGGCTCTTATAAAAACCTAGTAGTTGCAGCAACGGGAACGGGTAAGACAATGGTGGCAGCTTTTGATTATCAAAATCAGATTAAAACT
>CAZLPH010000094.1:0-9396 GCA_964561345.1 uncultured Candidatus Epulonipiscium sp. | reverse complement strand
CCTCAGCCGATGCGTAACCATCAAAATTATGTTATAATCAAAAGGCACATTAAAATAGAAAAGGATGGTAATTATGAAAAAATACTTAAGCGTACTTGTCATAGCAATGCTGCTAACTAGCACACTATTTGCATCGCAAATTACGAAGAAAATAGATGTGGCAATAAACACCATTAGTGTACTGGTAAACGGTGAAAAGGTAGAGGCTGATAATATTGTTTACAAAGGAACAACTTATGTTCCCCTAAGGGCCATATCAGAGATGCTAGATAAGGACTTGGTCTGGAGCGATGAAACAAAAACAGCTGAAATTAATGATAAAAACATACAACAAGAAAAGCCAAAAGAGGAAAGTGAAAAACAAGAAAATCCAGTGACTGTTATGACAATGGAAAACGGTGACAAGGTAACAATTGAACTGTATCCAGAAATAGCACCAATAACAGTTAACAACTTTCTGACACTAGTTGAGGAAGGGTTTTATGATGGTCTTACTTTTCATAGGGTAATCCCAGGCTTTATGGTTCAGGGCGGAGACCCAGAAGGAACTGGAATGGGCGGGTCTGAGGCGTATATTCAAGGAGAATTTACAGCTAACGGAATAAAGAATGACCTTTTGCATACAAGAGGTGTACTATCCATGGCTAGAAGCCAGGATCCTAACTCTGCAAGATCACAGTTTTTTATAATGGTAAATGATTATCCGTCTTTAGATGGTGGCTATGCTGGGTTTGGTAAGGTAATAGAAGGAATGGACGCTATTGATAAAATTGTAAGTAGGGAGACAGATAGGAATGACAAGCCAGTAATACCACAAGTTATCAAGACCATAGAAATAGTGAAATAATAAAGGGGAGGCTAGCTGGTGACGAGATATAAAAAAGAAAGAGAATTTCTAAAATCTAATTTTAATGATTTTAAAAAGATAAAAACAGATCGGGATAAGGGCTTAGCTAAGCCCCTTGCTAATAAACCATATGATAAAGATGCCATCATGATAGAATTACCAGATGTCAATGGAGATATTGCTAAAAAGGGAGTCTACCAATCTATAAAAGATAGAAGAAGTACTAGGCTCTATAGTGAGGAAAACATTAGCCTTGATGAACTGTCATATTTGCTTTGGGCTACTCAGGGAATTACAAAGACAACTAAGTCAGGTCTTACCTTACGAACAGTGCCCTGTAGCGGTGCAACTCATTCTTTTGAGAGCTATTTGATCATTATGAAAGTAGAAGGACTAAAACAAGGGATTTATAGGTATGAACCTATAGCACATAAGCTTTTGTTTATAGGACAAATCAATAAAATAGATGAGCAGGTAGATGATATAACCTTGGATCAGCCATTTGTCCAAAACTTTGCAAAAAAAGCGGCTGTTTTGTTTGCTTGGGCTACAATACCCTATCGTTCAGAATGGAAATTTGATATGACGGCCCACAAGAAAATATTAATAGATATAGGCCATGTCTGCCAAAACTTGTACTTAGCAAGTGAATCAGTAGATTTAGGGGCGTGTGCTATAGGTATCTACGATCAAGACAAAATAGATCAGTTACTAGAGATAGATGGTGAAGAGGAATTCGTCATCTATATGGCAGCAGTAGGGAATAAACGACATCATGGGGCTTTAGATTAGTAAGGAGATAAGATATGAGTAATACGTTATATGCAAATATGTTAAATATAAAAGAACAAGAACAACTAAATATAATTAAATTAGCCTTTGATCAAATTACCGATTGGATTGTTATTACAGATATTACGGGCACTATTTTATATATAAATCCAGCAGTAGAAGCTGTTTCTGGCTATAGTAACATAGAACTACTTGGTAATAAACCATCGGCATTCCAATCAGAATTAGTCCCAAGAGAAGTTTACACAGAGTTGTGGGAGACTATTTTAGCCGGGAAAATATATTCGAATATTGTTACAAATCGTCATAAAAGTGGGACCCTATACTATATCGCTAGCGTTATTACACCTATCAAAGATGAGACGGGAGAAATAAAGTATTTCATATCCACAGGACGCGAAATGAGTGATGAGAGTGAAATTAATAGCCAAATACATAATGTTATACATTATGATGCATTAACCGGCCTACTGAACCGAAAATCTTTTGTGGAAGAAATATGCAAAAGCAAAGAAAATTGTAAAAATATAGCTGTTGTGGCAGTTACCATTAACAAGTTGGGGCTTATTAACAGCCGCTTTGGTTTTTTATGGGGAGACAAAGTCATAAGGGAAATAGGTCTTAGAATTAAGAACTTCCTGGACGGAGATTGCCTTGTATCAAGGCCTGAAGGGAAGGTATTTGCCATACTATATCCTGATTTTGGGAATCCACATAAAATAGTACAATTTATAACTAAATTAGAAGAAGTTCTAAAAGAACCGATACTAATAAAAGCGGAGCAAATCTATCTATCTGTGTCCTTTGGTATTTCAACTCATCCAAGTGATAAGGTCTCTGAAATACATGTCAAGGCAGATGCTTTGCTTACAAGGGCCCAGCTTGCATTATCCAAGGCTAAAAAATCTAATAGGCTAGAAAATTATGAGTTTTATACCTTTTCAATGAACCAACAGGCTAATGATCAGATTCAAAAGGAAAATGAAATTTACCAAGCATTTAAGAATGATGAGTTTATTTCATACTTTCAACCTTTTATTAACCTTGAAACAGGTAGAGTCTCCGGGGCAGAAGCGTTAATGAGACGAAAGAAAGCAACAGGAGAAATCGTTTCGCCCATAGAATTTATAGGAATACTAGAGGAAACAGGCTTAATAATAGAGGTTGGTTTTAATTTAATAGATAAAATTTGCCAACAAATAAGAAGCTGGATTGATCAGTATGGACTCGATCTTCCGGTATCGATAAATCTATCCCCAGTTCAATTTAAAGACGAGCTATTTTGCCAAAAAATGATGGCAATTGTGGAAAAGTATCGGATACCATCTAGATTAATCAATTTTGAAATAACAGAATCTATATTAATAGAAGATACAAACAGGACTATCTGCCTTTTAGAGCGTTTAAGAGAAAATGGCTTTAGTGTATCTATAGATGATTTTGGCACGGGTTATTCGTCTCTTAGCTATATTCAAAGGTTTAAAATAAACCGTATTAAAATAGATATGTCCTTTATTACCAATATTGTAACAAATGAGGCGGATCAAGCCATTGTTAAGGCGATTATAATGATGGCAGAAGGCCTAAACTTAGAGACTTTAGCGGAAGGTGTGGAGACTGCTGACCAGTTAGCTATTCTAAGGGACTTAGGTGCTGATATAGGACAAGGATATTATTGGGACAAACCATTATCAGCAGAAGAAGTGACACTTAAATATTTTGGAAAATAAGGAGGGCTATACTTGGTAATTGGCTTAGATGTTGGGGGAACAAATATTGATGCTGTTATAATAAAAGCAGGGCAGATTATAAGTAAGGTTAAGATGCCACTAGCTAAGGAAGATTTATTAGACACGATCTTAACCACACTAGATAAACTATTACTGGGCTATGATAAAACAACAATTAAAAGAATCAACTTAAGCACCACAGTATCCACAAATGCAATTGTAAAAAATGACATTGCAAGAGTTGGGATGTTGATTCAAAGTGGACCAGGACTTCTTGTAGATAGCTTGGCTTGTGGCCATGACAATCAGTTTTTAAAAGGGTCAATTGATCACCGGGGAAGAGAAGTAGAAGAACTTGATATAAAAGAAGTTAAAAAAACTATAAAAAAGTTCAAACAAAGTAAAATAGAAACCTGCGCAGTGGTGACTAAATTCTCAACCAGGAATCCTAGCCATGAAATCAAGATAAAGGAAATGCTAGGTCAAGAGTTTGATTTTACCACAGCAGGTCACATGGTTTCGGGAAAGCTTAATTTTCCCCGCCGTGTTTACACATCTTATCTAAATTCTGCCGTACACAAAACATTTAATGACTTTTCAAAAAACATAGAAGAAGCCCTTGGTAGGCAAGGTATAAATGCACCTATTTATATCTTAAAAGCCGATGGCGGGACCATGGATTTTAAATCTGCCAAAGAGAAACCAGTGGAAACAATCTTATCAGGACCAGCAGCTAGCTTTATGGGCATCAGTGCCTTGCTTCCGGCACAGGGTGATAGTTTGTTTTTAGATATTGGTGGAACCACGACAGATTTATTTTTTTTAGCCCAAGGTATTCCTGTATTTGAGCCACTAGGGATAACAATAGATGGTTATAAAACATTGGTAAGAAGTATCTACAGTGTTTCTATAGGGCTTGGCGGAGATAGCCGTATCGAAGTGACAGATGGAAAAATCAAAATAGGCCCAGAAAAAGAAGACAAGCCATATGCTTTAGGGGGAGACAAGCCTACGCCGACAGATGCCATGATAGCTCTAGGTCTTATAGAGATAGGGGATAAACAAAAAGCCAAAAAAGCCATGAATGGGTTAGGTCATAAGCTAGGAAGTAGCCAAGAAGATATAGCAAGGTTAATCTTAGAGACCATGGGAGATATCATTAAGAGAAAAGTAGATAGTCTACTAGAAGAAATAAACGGTAAACCAGTCTATACGGTGGAAGAAGTCTTACATGGGAAAAAGATAATACCAGAACATATTAATATAATAGGTGGACCGGCAAAGCACTTGGCGCCGATTCTAGAGCAGACCTTTGGCTTGCCGTGTGCCTACCCAGAAAACTATCAGCTTGCAAATGCTATAGGAGCAGCCCTTGCAAAGCCGACACTAGAAACAACCCTTCTGGCAGACACACAAAGAAAGATGATATCTGTTCCGGAGCTGGCTATCTATAAAAAAATAACAGGGAAATATGATCTAAGTGCAGCTAAAAGGCAAGCCATAGGCTTACTGAAAGAACAAATAAACCTAATAGATCATAAACACCAGATAGTAGATAAAGACATAGAGATAACAGAAGAAAGTAGCTTTAATATGGTGGACGGATTTTATACAAGAGGACAAAATATAAGGGTTCAAGCACAAGTTAAACCAGGACTGACACATATAATGAGGAGTGAGCAAAATGATTAAGGCTAAGAATAAGTTAGGAATCGTTTTATTTCCTGCTTTTGACTGGGCCATTAGTCCCACACATCCAGAAAGAGAAGAACGACTTTTGTATACCCAAGATCAAATACTTGAAGAAGGCATAGAAGATATTGAGGGAATTAAGTTTTTCAATCCCCTTATTGCCACAAAAGAGGACATAGAAAGAGTGCATTTTTGTGTGCCAGATGTCCTGAGTAGGGTTACTGAGTCTCACTTAGTCTCAATAGGCGGGGCAATACAAGCCGCGCAAACTGTTATGAGTGGTGAAATGGATAAGGCATTTGCACTAATTCGGCCGCCAGGTCATCATGCCCATAGAATGGTCTACGGAGACAGGGGCTTTTGCATTGTCAATATGGAAGCCATTATGATTGAACATATGAGACAGGAAAACCCATCTTTGAAGGTAGCCATTATTGATAGTGATTGCCACCACGGAGATGGTAGCCAGGATATATATTGGAATGATAAAGATACCTTATTTATTTCATTTCACCAAGATGGTAGAACTCTTTTTCCAGGGACAGGCCACATAGATGAGTTTGGTGGACCGGCAGCATATGGCTATAATCTAAATATTCCTTTGCCACCAGGAACAGGTGATGAAGGTTTTTTGCATGTCTTAGACCATGTCATATTACCCATACTAGACGAATACAAGCCAGATATTATTGTTAACTCAGCAGGCCAAGACAATCATTACTCAGATCCTTTGACCAATATGAACTTTACAGCAAGAGGCTATGCTAAGCTAAACGAAAAGTTAAACCCTGATATTGCAGTTTTAGAAGGTGGCTACTCTATAGAAGGCGCCTTACCTTATATTAATCTGGGAATCATACTAGCCATGGCAGGGATTGATTATAGCAATGTGAAAGAGCCCAACCTAGAAAAAGAAAATTTAAAGCAGCCTTCTCATATTACTAAGCATGTAGAAGAAGTTTCTGAGATTGTTTATAACAAGTGGAAAAACCGTGACAAGCTTAGAAAAGAAAAATATGACGGCAAAGAATATGTGGAAAAGGTTTTGCAAATCTACTACGATACAGATGGTATAACAGAAGACCAGAGGCAAGGCTTTCATTTGTGCCAAAAGTGCAGCGGCCTAAATACCATACAGTCAAGAAGTAGCACGGGGTTTTATGTCCTTGCTATTACCGTGCCAAGAGATAGCTGCGTAGTTTGCCTAAACAAAGGTTATAAGTTATATAAAGAGGCTAGCCTAAGTAAATTTACCAATGTATACCTCCAAGATAAGCTTAATGATCAATATCATGCAATGGGATGATATGTTTGAAGCTTTAGGCTATAATAAGGGAAACAAGACACATAATATAGTAGGAGGATAGGATGAAAAATAAAATTTTAACTTTAGTATGCACTTTTTTATTAGTAACACTATGGTCAGCACCAGTTTTTGCAAATGAATCCTTGAAAGTAAGTATTAACGGGAAAAATTTGGACTTAGGAAGTTGGCTTGTATCTGATAGTGGGACGAGTTATATTCCTGTACCAGTGGTATCTAATCTTTTGAAAGACCAAAAGTTGGATTTAAAAGTCCCAGTTAAAAATATCTATAATACAGCTTTTGTCCCCCTAAAAACGGCCTTTCAAGAACTAGGAGCAGGCGTTCACTGGGATAAAACGACTAATACTATTATGGTTTCAAGTGATCTATTAGAATATAAGGGCCAGACAACAAAAGAACTTTTGCAAGACCCTTTACCAGAAGGCTTTGTTGAGGTAAAAATAAGTGCAGCTGGAGATGTGGTTATAGGCTGGGACGAAAATTTCAGCACTCACAACCGCTTTGACCAAGTATTTAAAGAAAAAGGATTTGATTACAAATATTTCTTTAAAAATGTAAGACACATCTTTGAAACAGATGATCTAACCATTGTGAATTTAGAAACACCCCTTACCAATGCTAGTAAGAAAGCAAATAAGACTTTTGCCTTTAAGGGAAAGCCTGAATACACTCAAATTTTAAAAGAAGGTAGTATAGAAGCAGTCAATCTTGCAAACAATCATACATATGACTACTTAGAACGGGGAATGAAAGATACAGTGGCAGCCTTAAGCAAGGCAAACATTGAATATTTCGGAGAAGCTAATAAGTCTATAACAGAAGTTAAGGGCATTAAGATTGGAAATCTTGGTTATAAAGGATGGAACAATTCTCAATATGTAAAGGCTGGCATAAAAAAAGACATAGAAGCCATGAAAAAAACAGCTGATTTGGTTCTGGTTAGTTTTCACTGGGGAGATGAGGGGGTTAATTACCCCAATAATGTCCAAAAAGATTTGGGAAGGTTTTCAATTGACCAAGGAGCAGATTTGGTTATTGGCCACCACCCACATGTTATCCAAGGAATTGAAGAATATAAAGGTAAAAATATCATTTATAGCCTAGCTAATTTTAGTTTTGGTGGCAATAGAAATCCAAGAGATAAAGATACATTTATCTACCAAGAAAGCTTCCTATTTAATGAGAAAAAGCAGATGCTTTCTAGTAAGTCAGGGATTATTCCGGCCACAGTTTCATCGGTTGATTACAGGAATGATTATTGCCCAACACCCCAAAGAGGTGAAAGAGCTAACAAAATTTTAAACCGTTTAAAAACATATAGTAAGGGATTTCAAAAACCATACCAAGGATTCTAATCATAAGGAGATGTAGCATTGGAGGATTATATACTACTTAAAGAAGTATGTAAGTTTTATCAAATGGGAGACCACAAAATTGCTGCTGTAGACCATGTTAGTTTTAATATTGCTAAAGGTGAGTTTTGTGTTATTTTAGGCGCAAGTGGAGCGGGAAAAACGACGCTTTTAAATATATTAGGTGGGATGGACTTCTCAAGTAGTGGCACCATACACCTAGATAATTCGGAAATAAGCAGCTTAAATGAAAAGCAATTAACAGAGTATCGTCGGCATGATATTGGCTTTGTCTTTCAATTTTATAACTTGGTACAAAATTTAACAGCAGTTGAAAATGTGGAGCTAGCATCAGAAATTTGCCGAAATCCTCAAGATGCGGCAGAAGCCTTGGCGTCTGTAGGCCTTTCAGATAGAATGTATAATTTTCCAGCCCAACTCTCCGGGGGAGAGCAACAAAGGGTGGCCATTGCAAGGGCTCTTGCCAAAAATCCAAAGATTTTACTATGTGATGAGCCAACAGGTGCTTTAGATTATAATACAGGAAAAAGTATCCTAAAGCTCCTGCAAGATACTTGCCGGGAAACAGGAAGGACTGTTATTGTTATTACCCATAACCAAGCCATTACCCAAATGGCAGACCGTGTTATTCATATGAGAAATGGGAAAATATCTAAAATGGAGAAAAACGAAAATCCTATGCCTGTAGAGAGGATTGAGTGGTAATATGGGAAAAACCTATATTAAAACAATCATACGGGAAGTTAAGCAAAGTTTTGGTCGTTTTTTTGCTATATTTGCTATTGTAGCTTTAGGTGTTGGCTTTCTTGCAGGATTACTAGCAGCCACGCCAAATATGAAAACAACAGTAGCCCAGTATTACAAAGACCATAATATGGCGGATATTTTCATAAAGTCTAATCTAGGCTTAACGGAGGAAGATTTCAAAGAGGTCTCCAAAATTAAAGAAGTAGAACATATTATGCCGGCCTATGTAACAGATGAGCTTATGGAAACTGGTGACCAGGAACTCTTTACAAGCCGGATCTATGGTCTTCCCTTGGGAGAGTTAAGTAAGAAAAACAGTCAGTTTATTAACCGTTTAGAACTGGTTAAAGGGAGAATGCCAAAAGCCCATAATGAATGTGTTGTGGAGCGAAGTGGTGGTTATGTATCAGAAATGGCCCTAGGGACTATCTTAACAATAACCCAAGAAGATGAGGACAAAGAGGATGAATTAGAAGATACTTATAAGCAAACAGAATTTACAGTGGTTGGCGTCGTCTCAAATCCATTTTATTTCTCCAATGAAAGAGAGCCAAGTAGTGTGGGAGACGGAAGGGTCGGGGCCATTATATACGTGAACGAAGAGAGTTATGCCCTTGATGTTTACACAGATTTCTATATTAGGGTTCTAGGAAGTGGCCAGATACCCAGCTTTACGGATGAGTATGAAGACCATACAGAGGCAATTGTTAAAAAAATAGAAAAAGTAGCTAAGAGAAGGTCTAAGATTCGTTATAAAGAGGTCATTGAAGAAGCCAGTGACCAGTTAAACGATGCCAAAGATGACTATGATGATGCAAAAAAGAAAGCTTATGACCAACTAGACCTTGCTGTTAAAGATATTCAAAAGGGACAAGCAGATATTATAGC
>CAZLPH010000093.1:0-9482 GCA_964561345.1 uncultured Candidatus Epulonipiscium sp. | reverse complement strand
CGGACTATGACCAGGGTGTCATTACCCTTCCTTTAATTCATGCCCTAGCTAAGTTGCCTGAGTTTAAAGGGAAGGCACAAAAAAATAAAATCTCTAGGGATGATATTAACCGTGCAGTGGCCCAGGCTCAAGGATTGGAATATACAAGGCAGATTATAGGGCGGTATGTCAAAAAAGCTGAGAAGGAAATAAGTAGGCTTGATATAGCTGAAGAAAAAAGATCTAGGCTTACATCAATTCTTACAATGGCAACAGGGGTTAAAACGGTTATTTCGTGAGGGGGAAAACATATTGCTTGGTACTTTTTTAGACTATGTGGAGATTAAAACCAAAATTACCAGTAGCTTAACTTTCATACTGACAATCGTATTCCTATTATCCCAGGGAGAAACCATTCATTGGCCCATAACACTTTTGTTTTTTGGGGGAATGTTCTTCTTCGATTTGACCACAACGGCCATTAATAATTATATTGATTCAAAAGATAATGGGAATGTCTTGGGATTTGGAAGAAAGAACTCACTGCTAATAATCTATGTACTATTTGCTATAAGCTCATGCTTAGGGCTTTTACTTGCATACCACACGGATTTAGTGATTTTGGTCATAGGGGTGATTTGTTTCCTATGCGGAATATTATATACTTATGGCCCCTTACCTATTTCTAGAATGCCTTTTGGAGAATTTTTCTCGGGATTTTTTTATGGTGTATTAATCCCTTTTATAATAATGTATATCAATCTTCCCAAAGGAACATTTGTAAGCTATGGCCTTAGTTTGGAAACCATATCTTTATCAGTGCAAGTGATTCCTTTATTGACCCTACTACTTTTTTCAATTGTTCCATTTGCTTTGACAGCCAACATTATGCTGGCCAATAACATCTGTGATTTGGAAAAAGATATTCTGGTCAAACGATACACATTGCCGTATTATATTGGGAAAAAGTCACTTTCTTTATTTGCAGGATTGTATTATTTAACTTACCTATCGGTTATTTTGATGGTATTGTTTAAAATACTGTCTCCCGTGGTTTTGATTTCACTTGTTACGATTTTCCCAGTACAAAAAAATATTCGCAGCTTCTTTAAAAAACAGGTAAAGGAAACAACCTTTAACATTAGCATAATTAACTTTATGGTAATTATGGTTGCAAACAGTTTATCAATTTTAATTGCAATGCTGATAAAAATATAAATTAACAAAGAAACGACAATAATGGAGGAAAAATATGAAAAAGTTATTCGCAATATTATTTGGTATGAGTTTAGTTGTAGGGAGTCTTGCTGGATGTGGGCAAGCTGAAAAAACGCCAGAAACAAATCAGCCAGAAACAAGCCAACCAGAAACAGAAACAGACGCAGCAGCGGCAAAAACTGGTCTTGCAGTCATCACAACAGTTGAAAAATCAACACCAGCAGGTGAAAAGGATGGCCTAGCACAAACAGATTCTACGGTTGTTGCTGTACTTGTAGGTCAAGATGAAAAGATTTTGGCTTGTCAAATTGATGCAGCCCAAACGAAAGTTAACTTTTCTGCTGATGGTAAACTTGTTACTGACCTAGGATCTACAATTAAATCAAAACAGGAACTTGGTAGTGAATACGGAATGGAAAAAGCTTCAGCCATTGGCAAGGAGTGGAACGAGCAAGCAGATGCATTTGCTGCTTATGTGGTTGGAAAAACAATAGATGAAGTAAAAGGAATTGCTGTAAATGAAGAGGGGTATCCTACAGAGGCCGATTTAACCTCATCTGTAACCCTTAATTTAGGTGGTTTTATAGCAGGTGTTGAAAAAGCTGTATCCAATGCACAGGATATGGGAGCAAACAGTACAGATGCACTTGGTTTAGCAGTTTCCACTGAAATTTCAAAATCAAAAGAAGCAACGGCTGACGAAGCTGGATTGGCCCAGGTTGACTCAACCTATGCTGTGGTTACCAAGGATGCATCTGGTAAAATAACAGGATCTTATGTGGATATGAGCCAAAGTAAAGTGGCTTTTGATGCAAAAGGAGCTATTACATCAGATTTAACCGATGAAACACAAACCAAACAAGAACTTGGTGATGCTTATGGCATGAAAAAAGCATCTGCAATTGGAAAAGAATGGTTTGAACAATCAAACGCTTTTTCTGATTATGTAAAAGGAAAAACCATAGAAGAAGTTAACGGAATTGCAATCGATGATGCTGGACTTGCAGCAGATTCAGATTTAGTTAGTTCTGTAACAGTACATGTAGCACCATTCATTGAAATCGTTGAAAAAGCAGAAGTAAATGCAAAATAATTAGAATTAAATAGGAAGGTGACTCACTGTATTAATGAGAATTAGCAATTAAATTGCCATATGTTTTCGTATAATTAGTTGGGGGGGACTCATTATTGAAAAATAATATGTCTCTTCTGACTTTTTTTGTTATAATCAATTATTATAGTGTGCTAGAGGTATAAAATTTGAAAAAGAAAATCGTAATTATTATAGTAGTACTCATGCTTGGATTTAACATCCCAGCTTGCTCAGGGCCGGTACAAAAGCGGTATGAAGCCAATTTTCTAGAATTATTTGATACGGCTACAACCATTGTAGGTTATGCCCAGAGTAAAGAGATGTTTGCCGATTATAGCCAAATGATTTATGATTATTTGGAAGAATATAATCAGCTTTTTGATATTTATAATGACTATAAAGATATTAATAATATGAAGACAATTAATGACAATGCTGGTATCCAGCCGATAAAAGTAGACCAGGAAATTATTGATCTGCTTCTGTTTTCAAAACAATTGTATGAATTGACAGATGGAAAGGTAAATATCGCTTATGGGTCTGTGCTTTTGTTGTGGCATGACCACCGTATAAAAGCCTTGGAGGATCCAGATATTGCTTCTCTTCCGGACTTTAAAGAACTCGAAGATAGGGCTAATCACACGGATATCAATGACATTATAATTGATGAAGACGCCTCTACGGTTTATCTAAAAGACAAGGATATGAAATTGGATGTAGGGGCAATCGCCAAGGGATATGCCGTAGAGAAGGTTGCACAAAAAATAAGGGAAAAAGGTTTTGTCCAAGGTATGATTTCTGTTGGCGGAAATGTAAGAACCCTTGGCAATAAATATGATGAGAATGGGAATCAGATTCCCTGGGCCGTTGGCATTCAAAATCCGGATTTAAAGAGTGAAGAGTCGACACTTTATACGTTAAATCTTTCAGAATGCTCCTTAGTGACAAGTGGGATTTATGAGCGCTATTACACTGTGGACGGAAAACAGTACCATCATATTATTGATCCAGAAACCTTAATGCCAGCACAATATTTCGTTTCCCTTTCCATTGTAGTGAAAGATTCAGGTTCTGCAGATGCCCTTTCTACAGCAATATTTAATATGCCATATGATAAGGGGATTGATCTGATAGAAGAATTGGATGAAACTGAAGCCATGTGGGTATTCTATGATGGAACAATGAAATATAGTTCAGGATTTCAATCTATGATAAGAAATTAGTGGTGCATATATGATAAAGAAAAAGGAGTTAATACTTACTGGAGCCATTGTGATAATTGCCCTTATGGCAATGCTGTTCATTTTTCTGACAAAAGAAGAGGGTGGGGTGGTTGTCATTACAGTGGATGGAAAAGTCTATGAAACCCTACCTTTAGATACGGATATTACCTTGTCCATAGGGGAGGAGCCAGGTCCCTATAATATCATTAAAATCAAAGAAGGTAAAGTTACCATGGTGGATGCCAACTGCCCAGACAAATACTGCGTAAAACATAGGAGCATCCACTATAACCATGAATCTATTATATGTTTGCCACATAAAGTGGTAGTAGAGATTCAGGGGGGAGATAAAAGTGATGTGGATACAGTCGTTAGTATGTTTATGTCCCCTTAGACTTATGTTTATCCGAAATTACCATAATACGTAAGTTAAATAAAAATGGAAAATAAAATATAAATAATTAATTAGAAAGGAATGACCAAAATGGACCTGGAGAGTTTACAAGGAAAATGCCAGTGCGGCCAAAACCACCAATTGTCTGTCAAGAAGGTTTTAATAGAAGAAGGGGCCCTTTCAAAGGTTCAGGGATTTCTACGTGACGAAGGGATTTGGGAAAAACCAGTTTTAATCTGTGATACCAATACCTATAATGCTGCAGGCAAGGCCCTCCATGACCTTATAATAATGGGTGAAAAGGATCTGATTATATTAGATCCCTATAAGCTCCATGCAGATGAGAAAGGCATTAAGGGAATTACGGATAAGGTGAAACCGGGGGCTACGGTTCTTATTGCTATTGGTGCTGGTACCATTCATGATTTAACAAGATATGTAGCCAAAGAATTTGATTTGCCATTTATAGCTGTGCCAACGGCAGCTAGCGTAGATGGCTTTGTTTCTACAGTGGCAGCAATGACCATTAATGGATTTAAGCTTACTTCCCCAGCTGTATCTCCTCTTGCTGTATTTGCTGATACCACCATATTTTCTAAAGCACCTTATTACTTAAGTGCATCAGGATTTGCAGATTTACTTGGTAAACACACAGCCCTATTAGATTGGGAAATTTCAAATCTACTAACAGGAGAATATATTTGCCATAAGGTTGTATCCATTGAAAAAGAAGCTGTAGAAAAGGCAGAAGAATCAGCGAAGGATATACAATCAGGCCATAAGAAAGCTTATGAATGCCTAATGGAAGGTCTTATTTTATCAGGACTTGCTATGCAAATGGTTGGAAATTCCAGGCCGGCATCAGGGGCAGAGCATCACATCTCACACCTATGGGAAATGCATGTAATTAATGAAGAATTGGAAGCCCTTCATGGGGAAAAGGTAGGCGTAGCTTTAGGAATTGTCTGTGATCAATACAAGAAAATAACAGAAATAGAAAATATCGAGGACTATTTAAGGACCTACCAGGGACTTCCTTATAAAGAATTACAGGAAGTTTTTAAAACACTATACCCTGAGGTTATAACAGAAAACACACCAGATGTTTTAAAAGAAATAAATGTTGGGGCCCTAGTGACGCAGTTCGGCAAGATAAAGACAAGGGTTGAGAGTTTGCCATCAGGAAATGAAATAAGGCAGATCCTAAAAGGGGTCGGGGCAAAAACAAGCCTTGAAGAAATCGGTTTAGACCAGGGCATTTTAGAAGACAGTATAGCATTTTCTCCTTTTGTAAGAAGAAGGCTTACCTTGATGAGGCTTCTAAAGTTAATACAAATCTAAAAGGTTATGGCTTGTTATAGCTTAAAGCTATGACAAACCATAGCCTATTAGAAGTATCCTAAAATCGAAATCTTTGATATAATTAATAGAATTAGGAAAAGAGGGGAATTGTTAAAAATGATAAACAAAGAGAAAGTATTAATTTTTGATGGGGCTATGGGGACATATTATCCAAGTGTTGCTAAGGAGCCCTTAGGAAAATGTGAGCTTGCCAATATTTATGATAGGACTACCATATTAAAGATCCATAAAGCCTATATCGATGCCGGTAGCAGGGCCATTAGAACCAATACCTTTGGGGCTAATAAAGTGAGTTTGCAAGATGATTTTGATAGGGTAAAGGAAGTAATTGTAAAAGGTTACGAAATAGCTAAGGAAGCCACAGATGGGACAGATGTCTTGATTTTTGCTGATATTGGTCCAATTCCAGCTACCACAGAGGCTGATTTATTTGAGTCTTACAAGGAGATAGTAGATGTATATTTAGAACTTGGGCTAAAGTATTTTATCTTTGAAACCTTTAGTAGTGATCAGTACCTAGAAGAAATATCACAATACATAAAGACGAGGAACCCAGAGGCATATATTTTGATCGGGTTTGCCGTCTCACCAGAAGGCTATACAAGACTTGGTGAATCAGGGAAAAAACTAATGGAAAGAATATCCCAATTGGAAACTGTAGATGCATGTGGTTTTAATTGTTTTTCAGGGCCCAGGCACTTATTAGACTATATAAAAACAATTGATACGAGGGGTAAAAAAATCTCTATTATGCCAAACTCTGGCTACCCAACCATTATCAATAACCGGACTTTTTTTGATAATACCAAAGAATACTTTGGGGCACAAATGCTAGAAATTGTGAAAGAGGGTGCTAGTATTATAGGGGGTTGTTGCGGTACGACCCCAGACTATATAAAAGACGTGGCCACAAGAATACAAAACTTATCTTTAGACGGGATAGACCCTAAGGTACAAGAAAAGAAGGTACTAGCTAATAAAGTAGAGAATAAAAATTTACTTTTGGATAAAATTGAAAGTGGCAAAAAGATCATTGCAGTAGAATTAGACCCGCCACTAGACACAGACATAGATTTTTTTATGACAAGTGCAAAAAGCCTTAAAGGCCAAGGCGTAGATGCAATCACAATAGCTGATTGCCCCATTGCAAGGGCTAGGGTTGATAGCAGTTTGTTAGCATGCAAATTAAAAAGAGAACTAGACATGACAACGATTCCCCACATGACCTGCCGGGATAGAAACATTAATGCGACAAAGGCTCTGCTTCTAGGCTTAAATATTGAGGGTGTTAATAATGTCTTAGTTGTAACGGGAGATCCAATCCCTACAGCCCAGCGAGATGAGATTAAGGCCATGTTCGATTTCAACTCTGCCATACTTGCAAAATATATTACAAACCTAAACGAAACGGCCTTTTCGGCCCCCTTTAATATTTGTGGTGCCTTGAATGTAAATGCCAGGAACTTTAAGCATCAACTAGCCCGGGCAAAAAAGAAGATAGAAAATGGGGTTACCATGTTCTTAACCCAACCTATTTTTACACAAGCTGCCTTAGAAAATCTCATTCTGGCACGGAAAGAATTGCCGGCTAAGATTTTAGGGGGAATCATGCCTATTGTAAGTTATAGAAATGCTTGCTTTATGAATAATGAAATATCAGGCATAGATGTTTCTGAAGAAATTATTGCCCAGTATAAAGATATTACAAGGGATGAGGCCACAAAGCTAGCAGTTAAAATATCTACTCAAACCATAGATAAAATTAGCCCTTATATAGACGGTTATTATATTGTGACCCCTTTTAAAAGAATAGATCTTGTCAGTGACATTGTGGCCTATATAAAAAGCCAGGATCTATAATAGGTCCAGTAATAAAATAATCCTTAACATATGGGATATCAATATAATTAATTGGAGGTAAAGATGGAAAATGTAATGGGTATTATGGAGACAGTCAATAGGTGGGTGTGGGGGCCACCTTTATTAATTCTTTTAGTAGGAACAGGGATTTATTTTACAGTAAGGTTAGGCCTACTTCAACTTGTACGCCTTCCAAGGGCACTGAGCTATGTGTTTTTAAAAGACTCAGATAGTGACGGCGAAGGAGACGTTTCTAGCTTTGCCGCATTATGTACAGCCCTAGCTGCAACCATTGGCACAGGGAATATTGTTGGTGTGGCCACAGCAATAGCAACAGGCGGACCCGGTGCACTGTTTTGGATGTGGGTGGCAGCATTTTTTGGCATGGCAACCAAATATGCAGAAGGCTTACTTGCTATTAAATACCGTGTGATAGATGAAAATGGGCAAATGTCTGGTGGCCCCATGTACTATATTGAAAGAGGCCTAAATAATAAATGGCTAGCCAAGCTATTTGCCATCTTTGGTATTGCAGTTGCCTATCTTGGCATTGGGACATTTACACAGGTAAATTCTATTTCAACAGCAGCTAGTATTTCTTTAAATATGCCAGAAGGTGTAACAGTTGCTATCGTAACACTACTTGTTGCCTTAATTACAATTGGTGGCATTAAAAGCATCTCTAAAACAGCAGAGGTGGTTGTCCCAACCATGGCAGTATTATATGGATTAGCATCAATCTATGTATTGGTTACCCATGCAAATCAGATTCCTGGGGCCTTTGAAATGATCATAAAATCAGCCTTTACACCGGCAGCAGCAGTTGGTGGCTTTGCTGGGGCAACGATTTTACAAGCCATGCAAAGAGGAGTAGCTAGGGGCGTCTTTTCCAACGAATCAGGACTGGGAAGTGCCCCTATTGCAGCAGCTGCAGCAAAGACAAATTCCCCTGTACGCCAGGGACTAATTAGTATGACTGGGACATTTATTGACACCATTGTTATTTGCACAATGACAGGCCTTACCCTTATTATTACAGGGGTATGGAATTCACCCCAATATGAGGGCGCACAAATGACAACAGAGGCCTTTAGAATAGGCTTTAGTGGGGCACCTTATATGGGACAAATGATTGTTACGATTGGACTAATCTTTTTTGCCTTTACAACTATTATCGGTTGGAATTATTACGGGGAGCGTTGCACAGAATATTTATTTGGTGTTAAGGGTATTAAGCCTTACCGAATTATATTTGTCTTACTCATTGCATCTTCAGCCGTTATGAAACTAGAGCTTATATGGACAATAGCAGACATTGTAAATGGGCTTATGGCATTTCCTAATTTAATAGGATTATTAGGCTTAAGTGGGGTTGTTATATCCGAGACAAAAGAGTATTTTAATGAAAAAATATAAATATTAAAGAAGAGAATGTAGGAGGAATGCAAGTGGAGACACAAATAGATTACAAGCAGGTTAGGAAAACAGCAGAAGATTATTATAGGAATGGTGATTATTATTGTTCAGAGGCTATTGTAAAAACAATAAAGGATGCCTTTAATTTACCAATCTCAGATGATGTTGTAGCTGCAGCTTCAGGATTTCCAGTTGGTATGGGAGGATCAGGTTGCACATGCGGCGCAGTAGCTGGGGGAGTCATGGCCTTAGGCTTATTCTTTGGTAGGACAAAGCCTAAAGATAATAAAGTCAATCATATGATGGGTCTTGCTAGTGAGTTACATAATGACTTTAAAAATAACCACAAAAGCTTATGTTGTAGGGTTTTGACTAGAGGCATGAAACTAGGGTCACCAAAGCATATGGACCAATGCATTTCTTATACAGGTGAAGTTGCTGAACAAGTGGCAAGGATGATCACACGGGAGTTAGAAAAAAGAGATTGATGAAATCCTATCCGATTAAAGCACCAGATAAAGGTGTAAAGGCCTAAGTCCCATTGTAAGTCTCAAATTAGTCATATTTGTGTCATAATCTTAGCTCATAATAAAAGGGCTAGTTGTATAATCAACTTAGCCACCTAAATCAAATAAAAAAGCACCATTATAAAATTTCGTGTATCATTGAAGTTACTACACAAACAATGAGAGGAGATTTTATAATGGCACATACCAATAATACCACACAAAATCAGAAAAACAAACATCTATCATCCTTTGAGCGAGGTGAGATTTCAGCGCTTCACAAAGCTGGGCACTCCAACAGGGCAAGCTGTCTATGAACAAAATAGGAAAAATTGTGGTGCAAAATGCAAGCTTTTAGTCGCAATGGAATTCATTGAATTTGCTTCTGATAAAATATTAAATAAAGGTTGGTCACCTGATGCCGTTGTTGG
>CAZLPH010000092.1:0-9574 GCA_964561345.1 uncultured Candidatus Epulonipiscium sp. | reverse complement strand
ATATCTGTTACACTTTTTGACTGCACTTTGTTATGATTCTATTATGCACTAAACAGTACTGTATCTAATTTCTTTCTGTCTTTATTTGTTAAGTGCTGTTTGCTGCGATTGTAGGCGTTGATTGTTTCTCCTACATAGGCTTCTTTTTTACCTTCTAGGATATACACAATAGGCCAATTCTGACCGTACTTATATCTTTCTATTTTATCTAACTTTTCTTTTTTATATTGAAATGTTTTGATTAGGCTCATTGTCTTATTTCCTCCTTATTTGAGTATTACAACTATTATACCTTATTAGCAGCTAATTTTCATACTTAATTTGAATATTGGATTAACTTTATAGAAGGCTACAAGATTCTTGGACTAAGATGCAAACTACCTACATCCTCTATTGTATAACAACTAAAAAATTTAACTACAGTATAATTATATCACAAATAGATGAAATATACGGTATCATTACACAACTTATGCGAATAATACCGTATATTTTGTCAACTCTTATGTAAGCGTCAAATACCATTAAAAAAGATGACTCCTGTTCAATACAGGAACCATCTTTTCACTGCTGCTTAGTAGTCTTTTTTAAACTGTCGTTGATATAGGCTACACATTAGATTGTGGTAGTGGCTTTATTTTTTTAGCCACACTAAATAGGCATCCCATACTGCGCTGCCAGCTCAAGTCGCTTTTCGTATCTTTCTTCAGATGTTATATCCACTAGTTGTTTTCAATATGAAATAACTTATCACAGTAGCTCTTGCCAATACAGCATGAGAACCTATCTGGTGATTTTGGGGAATGGATTTAAGGGCTTCAAATAATTCATATGTATTGTTTCAGTTGGAAAATCTTTCAGCATCTCGTTCTTGTGACCAAGCTTTTTCGTTCTTTTACAAGTAATCTCTTGAATCGTATATTCTTTTTTCCTTATCTAATATGATTTTCAAGAACCCCGTAGAAATACTTGGATTTACGCTATAGACTCTGCCCTTAATTTTAAATATAATTAGTTTTTGCTCTGCAATCCTTAGTTCCACAATTTCACTTCCCCTTTTCCCATCCTACAATCTCATAAACTACATTCTCATCCATAAAAAGAGCTACCATATCTCCCCTTCGTTTCCCCAAAACAGCCTTGCCTATGGGTGAATCAACCGAGATTTTTCCATCTTCCAAACAAGCCTTACCTGTTCCTACAATCTGCACCTTAATTTCAAATCCATCAATAGGATCAACCAGTTCAACTGTATCGCCCACTTTTATGCCTTTTTTATTTCCTTTTACTGGCTTCTTATTATTCACTGTATTCTTAATTAGGTGAGTCGCTCCTTTACTTTTCGGCTCATATGTTTCATTTACATTGTTTAATTTTATTTTAGTATCTTGTTCTTCCTTATATTTTTCACAATGGCTGCTTCCACAACAGTTCCCTATTAATTTACAACCACGCTTTGGTATAAAATATATACACCTTGATCTATGTCTCCTATCATCGCTTGCCTTTACATAGCCTATATGCCAAGGCGTCCCCTGCATTCTACGCGACATAAATTTTCCCCCTTAGAAAATTATTGGTTAAAACCTATTTTGGTCACTCTATTGCTCATTAATTCCAAAAAAGGAGTCATTAAACTAATATTTGTAACTTCTCATCTCTACAATAAAATATCTAGGTAAAGTATGCGGTACCATTGCAAGAATTGCGTGAATATGACTTATAAAGATGGCATAAGGTCATGGCTCCTATAACGGTATTCTATCCGCCCTTCACTTTCTGTGTAGCTCATCCCATACTTTTCTAATAAAAGCTTAGATTCTTCTTTGTGTCTATATGCAATCTCTTCTAGCTGCCCCTCTAACTCACTTGCTATACGCTTTTTTTCTTCCCAAATAAGCTTTTCTTCTTCACTTGTTAGAAGGTTAGTTTTTCTTAAGTCTTCAACTAGGCTAAAATAGTCAAGCACTAATGCTAAGCGCTCCAATACAACTGCTTTCAAAGCTTCCCCGTGGCTTATGACTTTTATCTGTTCTAAGCTATCTTGTAAGTTATTAACCTCTTCTTTTACCGTAAAAAGAGTAATGTTTTCTTGGCTATAATGACTACTAACGGTATTTAACCTTTCTGTAATCAGGGCTATTTCTTGAAGGTATTGATTGCACAGCTCTTCCCTTTTACCTACAAGGGGAGATGTAGCCTCTATAACATCCAAAGGCCTCTGGGCTGAATAAGATACCAGCCCTCCTTCCTTACTAAGCATAGGTGCTCTCCTGACTGATTGATACATGGGCCAAGCAAAAAAAGCTAGGAACAAACCAATCCTAATCAATGTGCCATAGTTTATTGTCGTGCCTTCCTTAAATCTACTTGGTGCCGATTCCTCGTAGATCTCATGGTATAATTCGCCCTTTTCTTTTTTTATCTTCTTCATTTCTTTCCTAAAATGTTTCTGCTCTTTTGTAAGCATTTTCCCAAACTTCTCCTTTGTCTTTATTTACCATATGTAAAGTAAGTTAACCAAATACCCCAATACAACCAATGATACATATAATAGCAGATTTTAAACCAGATATATCTACACTAACACTAAGTATTTTAAGGGTGTTAACGATCAAGGACCTTCTATAACTGGCACTCAAATCTATAAAGTACCGCCCCTTAACATTCCTTATATCCTGCCCCTTCTTCCCAACGTCCCAACGCTCCCTCATAAACTCCCAAAAATTAAGGTGGTCAGCCCCGTCCAGAACCGGTCATCCGATGCCTGCTCATTACTTAAAAACTTTAGCTTGGAATAGACCCTTTTCACATTTTCAACATCTGCCTTAGATGGTTTCTCCTTGGACACGACTAACTCAAAATCTGCAACTTCATCCTGAAAGTCCTTAATATGCCCCTCTTCCAAAAACGCCTCTATCCACTCATTACTGGCGCTTTGATAGTGTTTTATATTGGCCTCTATATTATGCTCTAACATCTCAAGACCTGCTTCTGTAAATACTTTTAATATCATTCTATCTGCTCCCCCATATCCGATATTCCATCTAATGACCTATCTAAGGGCATCCCTAGCAAGTTCTGGGCTAGCTGAAAGGAAGAAGATTGTTCCACAGCTTCCGGTGTTAAGGCTAGGTTACTACCCTCTAAAACAATATTGATAGACTTAAGCCACCTGGCCTCTTTATTCATTTCATAAAAATCTTCTGATAGCCTTACATTTTCAAAGGCCCATATAAGGGCTGGTAGAACAATCATGGTATTGAGTATTGACTTATATTCCTGCTTTTTGACCAGGAGGGCATATTTGTTATAGTCTGATTTTGGCAGGGATACCTGGATCTTTCCACTTCCATTAATATCTACCCCCATGCCATCTTCTTGATTTGCATCCCTTCGTACCACGGAAAAGATAGAATCCACACTATATAAATCATTTATATTTTTATCTGACTTAAACTCAATGGATTTTCCAACGCCAAGTACATTGCCTCTACTAAAGTCAAATTTAAACCCTTTAAAATCCTCATGAAAATCGTCGCTGGAAAAACCCCTTATTTCTTCCTTGGCAACCACTAAGCTTTCAATATAAACCTTATCCAGTAAGTTGTGATTGTCTAGGGTGAATTTAATGATTTCATCACTGGTTTTCTCTATTGTGCAAGGACATAGTAATCCACCTCCAATGAACAAGGTTCGTCGTAGCCAATCTCTAGCATCATATCCAGCTCTGTTTCTAGCTTATTATTTATAAAGTTAATCTTGTCTTTTTTTGGGTCCAAGGTAAAAGCTGATTCTGTTATACATTCCAGAATGGTTACCTTTTCTTTAGAAGACTCTCCTGCAATGGAAAATCTAAAAAATCCTTTTTTATATGGTTTTTCAACTTTTAATAACAGTCTGTAAAGGTTTGCTCCCATATGGATCACCCGTTTACTAATAAAGGATAACTGCCTTGTCCTAGTGGCTGGATTTGTGCCACCACCTGGCTTATAGCTTCCACCATCCCCAGATCCCCCGTCTGTTTCATTAGGGTTCCCGTCTGGGTCTCCCCCACTATACTCACCATCTGGGTCAAATTGACCATCTTCTATCTCTTCTTTAGCCTGCTCTCTTGGCCTTTCCTTGCTGGCAACGATTTCTTTAATATCTAGGATGGAATGCTTCTTTTTTTCCTCCCGCTCCTCTGCTTTAGAGTCAAAGATATCTTCCATATCTGGCAGGTATTCTCCAAGACCTTCAATATCCATTTCATCTGAGATAGAGTCTTGCCCTAGTTCTTCTACGATTTTTTTAACGGCAACCCGTACTTCGGCAACCCGTCTTTTTGCTAAGGCTTTATTTTTTTCATACAAGTCTGCCACCCACTTATCATGGGCCGGTGGTTCTAGCAGCCTAAAAAAAGCATTGACATCCTCATCAACCAATCTTACGATGGCTGCAAAGGGAATATCTGTTGATATATAAGCCATGTCAAATATCTTCATGCCATTAATCCTAGATATTAGGGCCCTTTTATGAAATCCTTGCTCTAATAAAACTAATACCTCTATGTCACCTAGTTCTTCGATTTTATGCCTTTTGCTCCGTGTATTTGGGGATATTAGTACCTGGTAGTAGTTATAGGCCTTGTACATCTGTTCATCTTCCTTGTAGCGGTTAATTAAACCATCTAAGCTTTCTTTGTTAATCACCGTGCCTTCTACTTCAACCACTAGTTTTTCATCGTATATGGCTAGTAGGAACCCATCTAGTACAGACTTAATTACTTGGTCTTTCCACCCTGCTTCATCCTTGAATCCGATTAAATATAAGTCTGTCCCGCTTTCATTTCTAACAAAGTCAGACTCTAAATTAAGCTGCTTTCCCATGGGATTGGTTCCTTTTCAAAAATACCCTGTTCCCGTGGTGAATTGATCATTTGCATCTAAAAAGCTAATAATCCTACTAACGCCTTGGGATGCTTCTACCCCGTTTTTATCCAGAGTGCTATACAAAATCGTCCTGGTATAACTACAAGCAAAAGGAGCTGACTTTCCTATTCCATAGCTCCCCCCTGATGTTCCTGATTTTTGTGAAATCCCTGAGTTTTTAATTAGGTTGACCCAGTCACTGCCGTATCTTTTATCAGACCCTGTGAGGCCCGTGGTATTAAAGTCACTAATTCTAAGGACTGGTATCTTAGGGCCTGATAAAACCCTTAGTCCCTTGGTAAAAAATTCTGTTGTCTTAGAATCCTTGAGTGTCTCACCATGGGCCTTGCATTTATTAAATGCTTCTACAAGGGTTTCATGGTCTGCTAGTTTGTTCTTGTCTATGTAGCTTAGTTTAAATTCAACTTTTGCGTAAGCCTTATCTTCTAGTTTGGCATCCATAGAGTTTTGGCAGGTCTCTCTGGCTAAGGATGCGTACATGTCCTCCCTAAAGGTTTCTATACCGGAATCGCTAATGCCTGTTTGGCTATCATCTTGATTGATCGGAAACGACCATTTATTATTCATTCTATCTCCACCTCAGTTTTATTTGCTTTAAAAGCCTTACCTCTATTCTACTATAAGGGCAGCAAGATTTCATGCTTATTTTACAATATTCTATCTATTCATGTAAATTCAATTCTTTTAAAACATCATAAATATCCCTTTTATCTCTCGCTGTAGAATGATATCTCCCAAAAAGCAATAACTGATGGTGGGCTGCTGCCCATCTCTCCCTTGGTATTAGCGCCATTAGTGCTTTTTCAACTTGAATAACACTGGCATCTTCTGGTGCCCATTTTAATCGTTTAGATACTCTTTCAACATGTGTATCTACTGCAATGGCTGGGATACCAAATCCTTCTGCTAAAACCACATTTGCTGTCTTTCTCCCAACACCTGGAAGCGTCATTAATTCTTCTCTTGTTTGTGGCACTTCACCATTGAAATCTGTCATTATTTTTTTAGACGTTTCAATAATAAATTTACTTTTATTTCTATAAAGCCCTATTGTTTTTAAAATCTCCATGACGTCTTCTTTACTTGTCTCTGCTAGCTGTGAGGGTGTGGGATAAGCCCTAAATAAAGCCGGTGTTACCCTATTAACGGCTATATCTGTGGTTTGAGCAGATAATATGACTGCTATTAACAGCTCAAATTTACTATTGTAATCTAACTCTGATTTTGGCGCAGGGTATGTGTCTGCTAGAATGTCTAATACCTGTGTAACTGTCATTTTCATCTAATATGCTCCTTTTCTTATGTTTTAAATCTATGTCAAAAGCAGTATAGAGGCTTACTTACTCAAATGCAATGCTTATATGATCTGTATCTAAATATGTTTATAACTTGTTATCTCTATCATACCACAAATAGGTGAATAACTTCGATCTTTAAGGGTCTTATCAATCACATTGATCACATCTTTAAAAAAGGAGAAAATGATGATTTTATGTCCCTCATTTTTTGCCTGGTTACAAATATCCACTAAAGCATTTAATTTTGGTGATTCACTTATACTACCACCGACCCAAGCAGATCGTCTCATTTTCATAAAATTGCCTTCTTGAATCCCTTCTTTATAATGATCTATTTCGGTTATTCCAAATGGAACCCAATATTCAACCTCTTCTAAATCAGGCAATTCCCTTAACACTTCTTGTCTATTGCGGCGCAAGTACACCGGGGATATCGTTTCTCTAAAGGTCTTGGGGCGTATGCTAAATTCAGGAAAATTATTATTTATAGTATCTGCTACAGGCTTTTGTAATACTGATATTAGCTGAACCATCTCCTCTACTTTGTTTTCTAGGGGCGTTCCTGACATATAGGTTATATAGTCAGCTTTTTCACCTATTGCATAGACAGCCTTAGACCTTTGGGCTTTTGGGTTCTTAACATAATGCGCCTCATCAACAACTAGCATATCTATTTGTATTTGTTGATCAAGGTCAAGTAAACTTGCATGTCCAAATGTGGTGATTAAAATCCCACCTGATTCTAGCCATAAGGAAAAGGCCTCCATACGATTATTTCCATGAAAGACATAAGCTTTAATCTTGGTCCATTTTTCAGTTTCTCGTTTCCAATTTGTTAGTAGACTCAATGGGGCAATGACAACAAAGTATTTCCCTCTATTTTCTTGGAAAAGATGGTTGATGGCAACCAAGGCCTCTATTGTTTTACCTAGCCCCATTTCATCACCAATCAATGTTTTTTCTTGCCAGTGATAGACTCTTTTTAGTCCCTTGGATTAGCTTATTTCTATTATTCTCAAATTGAATTATTTCTTTTTCATTGTGCTTGTATTGCATGTGTTTGTAAAGGGCTTTTAAGAGTTCTTCTGACTGTCTATTCCCCTTGATTTTAAAATCTAATTCATCAAAGGTTGCTCGCATTAAAGCTTCTACAGCCACCACTATTCTTCTAGACTTAACATTACCGATCCCAGAAAACTGCTCAAAATATTCTTGGGACTTATAACTGCAATCTCCCACATAGTTTAGTCCATTGTTTATCAATGTCTCAATAGGCATGCCAGTCTCTACATCGTTTAGATGCTTAATTGGCATTTTACTTAATAGCTCATAACCAACAATTTGTTTATAATCAAACCACGCTTTTTTGACCCCTTCATCTGTATTCTTAAAATCTAGTTCCATGGCCTTAAGAGATTTAACTTTTTCTTCACTCTTACTTATTATTTTAAATATTTGTATATATTCCTTAAGCATTTTATCCCTCTATTTTATGATAATAAAATCAGTTGCATTATTTAACATGCTTTATTCTAAGGGGCTGGTGGATCACCCGGCCAAGGTGTTGAAACTCAGTGGCAGACAAGACTTTTTCAATGAGCCGATTCATTACGTTTTCTGATTCGTACTGGGAAACCCTTTTGCTGGTTTTTATAAATTCTAATAATTGCTTGGTGTAAGATTGGTAGAGTAGGTCAAAGACAGAATATACCTCACTCTTAATTACCTCAAAATTATTATATTTGATATAGCTTACTAAATCACCAATATTAGTGCCTGCCCAGTGCTCACTGCCTTCTGAAACCACAACAATCAGTTGATCTACGGCCCTTTTATCTGTTAATATAATTAGCTGATTGTTGTAAAATTTTTGATTACAAAATTCTATGATTTTACAATGACAGCCTTCTTTCCACATGATAGGGCTTGGGCCCCTTCATATCTGATTGCCCATTGTACTGTTTAAAATACTTCCCCTCTATTTGTAAGGCTGTTAGGGCTTGTTTTACCTGGGCCTGTCTGTTTTTATAGCCTAGCATTTGGTCTAGTTTTTGCCCTGAGGCCACCAAGTCTTCTTTTATATGGTCACAAGTAGCCCTCCTCTCTAATGCTATAGGCAATCCAAGCAAAGTACCACGGTTTACAGTAGCACTTTGCTTAGAGTTATTTTGTATTCTTTTGGTCTAATCCCATGGGGACTAAGTTTATTACAATCATCCCTATGGTAAAAATCCATACAGCTTGTTCCATGGTAGGTATAACATCTAAGAGGGCTGCCCAATCTTCAGCCTTTACCCAGTCAGATACCAGCTTATATTCTGCTGCAAGGGTTAAGGCTGTGAATGATAAGCCCATTGCCATGGCAAGCTTATAGTCCTTTCCTGTTTTATACCTATAAAGGTTTATAGCCGTTGCTACAATAGCAAGAACACTTAGTATTACCCACATATTGATACCTCCATTATAATCTATTAAGTTATATGCCACTCCTAATACTCTTCCCTTTCATAGAGTGCTAACACCCTCCTTGCTTCATCCCTAATGTCTTCTCTTAGCCTGGCCGGCTTAATCACCTCTGCCAAACTTCCCATTCCCATGACCCATCCCTTAATCTCCGTATAGCCCCCCATCTTGGCTGTAAATATAATGGCCTCATCTGCTATGTCTTCTATTTTCTGACTAGAGGAATAGACTTTCTCTTTGACAATCTGGCTCATAGGGTATTTAATTTTTAGTTCTAGATCAATAGGCGGATCGTTATAAATGCCAAATGAGTTTTTAATGGTTTCTTTGAAATTTAGGCTTGAATTAAGGGTAAAGCCATCTCTTAGAATCTCATGGTCCATGACCCGGAGCAGTTTAAACATCCGGCCTTCTTGTCTCAGTTCACAGTAGCCATAAAAATAAGCTGCTCCCTTGTGGTCACATAGGCCATAGGGATGGATAATCCGCTCTTGGATGTCCTGCTGCTTTTTACCGATTGATCCGTACTTAATCTTAATTTTCTTTTTTTCCTCTATGGCCTGGTTAATATCTCGCCAAACTTGCTGGTCATTTTCCATGCTAGCTGGGGCTACTGCCTTTGCATAATAAGATATATCCCGAAAATCATTTTTTTCATTTAGAATTTTACTGGCTAGGCTTTCAAATTCAGAGGCAAAGTGGTAGGTATTGTTTCTAATAACTTGTCCGGCTTTTTTTAGGGCGTCAAGTTCCTGGTCTGTAATATCTAAGCCCCTTAGACTCATATGGCTCTCTAGGTAGTAACCACCGTGCCTGCCTAGGACAGATCCTATGTAGATATGGGCGTCCTCTAAGTTATTTTTGTAGTTTTTAACCATT
>CAZLPH010000091.1:0-9578 GCA_964561345.1 uncultured Candidatus Epulonipiscium sp. | reverse complement strand
CTTGTTCTTATACTGATAGAATATCTTTGCTTTTTATTTCAACATTTTCATCAATGATCACAACATATTTATCAGTTAGTACTTGCACTTGACCTTCTAAATCTTTTAAAACATCTTCAGAAATTTCTTTAGCGGATTCTGCTTTTTTGAAGAAATCAATCGCTTCACGTCTAATATTCCTAATTGCAATTTTTGCTGTTTCTCCTTTTTTCTTAACATCTCTTGTCAGTTCCTTACGCCTATCTTCTGTTAGCTCTGGGAAAATCAATCTAACCACTTTACCATCATTGGTAGGGTTTATTCCAAGATCAGACTCATTTACTGATTTTTCGATCTGCTTAAGGACACTTGCATCCCAAGGTTGTATTTGCAAAATACGCGCTTCTGGTACTGTAATATTACCGACCTGAGCAAGTGGTGTCTGCACACCATAGTAATCAATGCTTAAGTTATTAAGCATATTAGGATTAGCACGCCCAGCTCTAATTGTTGTAAACTCTTCTTGTAATGCGTCAATTGCTCTATCCATCTTGCCTTCAAAAGTTTTCAATTGATCTTTCATTTTAATCCTCCTAAGATTATTATACCGTAATTAAAGTTCCAATATTTTCACCTGATGCTGCTCTTATTATACTATTTTCTTCGTTTAAACCAAAGACCCTAATAGGAATTTTTTGATCTATACATAAGCTCGCCGCAGATGCATCTATAACATTTAAATTGTTATCTAGTATACTTTTACATGATATGGTTTCATATCTTGTAGCTTCTGGTTGCTCTTTAGGGTCAGCATTATATACCCCATCGATATTCTTTGCAAAAAGAAGTACATCTACCTCTACTTCACACCCCCGTAGGGCTGCTCCAGTGTCCGTCGAAAAGAAAGGATGTCCCGTTCCACCTGCGAAAAAAACAACTTTTCCTTGGTCCATATGTAAAAGGGCCTTATCCTTTGAAAATTGTTCCGTCATACTGCCTACAATAAAGGGTGTTTGCACTACTGAGCCGAGTCCTATGGTACGGCAAGCATCTGCAACGTAGATAGCATTCATGATCGTAGCTAACATTCCTATTTGGTCAGCTTTAGTGCGGTCCATATCCATTGCTGATCTACCGCGCCAAAAGTTTCCTCCTCCTATAACCACAGAGACTTGAGTACCTTTATCCACAAGTTCTTTTAATTGTTTACAAACCCCCATGATAATATTGTGATCAAAATTACTTGTTTGATCACCAGCTAGAGCTTCTCCACTTAGCTTAACCAAAACTCTATTGGTATTATACATATTCTCCACCCTCCACTGATAATACTGTATCATATTTCTCCAGATTATTCTAGATATAATAAAGATATTATCATTTTTTATCTTTTTTAGTTATGGTATAAAAAAAGGGACACCGAGTGCCCCTTTCTAATTTTTCATGTTATTGCATTTGTTTTGCTACTTCTTCAGCAAAGTCTTCTTCTTTTCTTTCAATTCCTTCACCAGTTTCAAAACGTACAAATCTTTTAATTGCATCTTCACTGCCAAGTTCAGTAGCAAGATATTTTTTAACAGTTAAATCTCCGTCTTTAATAAATGCTTGCTCTAATAAACAGATTTCTTTTAATTGCTTGTTTAAACGACCAATTACCATTTTCTCAATAATATTCTCTGGTTTATTTGGATCTTCATTTTTAGCTTGGGCAATTAAAATAGCTCTTTCAGTCTCTTTCTTTTCTTCTGATACATCAGCAGAAGATACAAATTCTGGGTTTACTGCTGCTACTTGCATAGCAATATCTTTCCCTACTTCTTGAACTTTAGCTGAATCCGCTTCTGATACAACTTCTACGATTGCAGCAATTGATCCGCCACCGTGTGTATATGATGCAAAAGCACCATCTGTTGTTGCTCTTTCAATACGGCGGATAGATAAGTTTTCACCAATGATTGTTATCATTTCTGTTAACTTGTCTGCAACAGTTATTGAATTGTCTTCAACCCATGGTAAAGCCCTAAGGTCTTCAAGTGTTGACACATCATTGTCTAAAACCATTTTGGCTACTGCATCTACGAAATCAATAAATGTTTTGTTTTTAGCAACAAAGTCTGTTTCTGAGTTAACTTCAACAATTGCCGCTGTTTTAAAGTCTTCGCTTACAAGTTCTTTAACCAAACCTTCTGCCGCAATTCGACCTGATTTTTTAGCTGCTGATGCAAGCCCTTTTTCTCTTAAAAGATCAATTGCTTTGTCAATATCACCATTTGTTTCTTTTAAAGCGTTCTTACAGTCCATCATTCCTGAGCCTGTTCTTTCACGTAGCTCTTTAACCATTTTAGCTGTAATTGCCATTGTTTTCCTCCATCATTTTTTAAATTGTATTGCTATATATAATTATAGTCGTATTATTCTGCTATTACTTCTGCTTTATCTGCTGAAGTTTCTTGTTCTCTTCCTTGATTAACTTCGATAATTGCGTCTGCCATTTTTGATGTGATTAATTTAACCGCACGAATAGCGTCATCGTTACCAGGAATAATATAATCTATTTCATCTGGATCACAGTTTGTATCTACAATTGCAACAATAGGAATTCCGAGTTTATGAGCTTCTTGAATAGCGATTCTTTCTTTTCTTGGATCAACAATAAAAATTAAATCAGGAAGTCTTTTCATTTCCTTAATACCACCAAGGTTACGCTCTAGTTTTTCTTGTTCTTTTTTAAGGTCAATAACTTCTTTTTTAGGTAATAACTCAAAAATACCATCTGCATCCATTTTTTCAAGTTCTTTAAGTCTCGCTACACGACTCTTAATGGTAGAGAAGTTTGTAAGCATACCACCTAACCATCTTTGGTTTACATAAAACATACCACTACGTTCTGCTTCAATCTTCACTGAATCTTGGGCCTGTTTCTTAGTACCAACAAATAAGACTTGTCCACCGTCTTCTACTACCTGACGAACAACTGCATACGCATCATTAATCATACGTGATGTTTTTTGTAAGTCAATAATATAAATACCATTTCTTTCTGTAAAGATGTACTCTGCCATCTTAGGATTCCATCTTCTTGTTTGATGTCCGAAATGTACACCTGCTTCTAATAATTGTTTCATTGAAACTACACTCATAATATACCTCCTGGTTTTGTTTGCCTCCGTATATTTCCTTTTCTACAAGACACCATTTTGGCACCGTCTTATAAAATCCATATACGTGTGTTTTTATTTCCATTTAATATTATACCATAAAGTTTTATGTTCATCAACACTTTTTCTCATTATGGCCTTAATATTTTAAAAACTGTCTCTATGTCTGAATTTAAAGGAAAGGTTATAATACCATGAGCTAGGCTTCGCTCTGCATCATGTAATACAATATGATCTATAAATCCATCATAATCTGATATAATATTGTTTTCAACAAGTATCTTAGTTATATCATGAGCAGTTGCTGCTGCTTGTATATTGAGCTCTATTGTCTGTGGTTTATCTTTTTTACCATGGGGTTCTTCATTTTTGTCTATTACTTCTACTGGCATTTTTATATTTTCGGATTCCATTGTTTCCTTTTCTTCAATGCTCAGTATGATTTTCTCCTCTTCATTGCCCTGGGGGGCTACCTCATTTTGATTTTCTACCGTTTCTTTTGATATTTCCTTAGGTATGGGACTAGTTTTATTAACTGTATAAAGCAAAATGCTCAAAATAATGCCACTGAAAAAAAGACCACACCCAATTCCAATTAACCAGCTTATTACTAGTGTTTTTTTATTATTCAACAATAAGATCACCTCATTTGATCAATACCCAAAATCAAATTGACCTCGCCTTTACCTATATTTAATTCCTTGGCTATTTGATCTGGCGTTTTACCTTGTTTTCTATACTCAACTACTTTTATATAATGATCATTTTCAAGGCTGTCCTTAGGTGTATTTGTCATATCAACTAAATTATCTTTTTTTTGTCTCCTATCAATTTTATCAGTAAAGTAGGTAAACATTTCATTCATTTCACCAATAATATCTTCGCTAGTCAAAAATTTAGTGCTATCTTCCTCATTACTTATGGTATGAGCCATCCAGATAACTCCAATTAAGGCAATAATAAATCCAACAACAATAAGAGAAATACTCGTTATAGGTAAGATATCTTGTAATTCCACAGCACACCTCTTTTAAATTCTAATATCTATTTTATTTCCCGAATTCTTTGGAATTTTATTTTCTTCAGTTGTTTTTTCTTTTTTTCTCTTCTTTGATCCTCTTTTGTTTTGATCAGCTAATTGCTTTGAAGCCTCTTTATCGGCTTTTAAGTTCTCAGGATTTTGTGTCTCTACAACCATATCTTTTTTATGGTCTACTTCTTTTTTCATAATATCCCCAAATTGGGATTGCTGCTCTATGGGCATATGATTATTTCTTTGTTCGCGTCCTGCGATTATTGGAGTTTGTGGGTGTAGTATTTGTGTGTCAATTGGTCTAATCAATTTTCCCCCTCCTCTTTACTTAACTTGCCTCTTAGACGACTAATACCTTTTGTATGTATTTGTGAAATCCTGGATTCCGAAACCCCCATAATTGCGCTGATTTCTTTTAAGGTCAGCTCTTCATAGTAGTAAAGCGTAACGACTTTCTTTTCTCGCTCCGGCAATTGGTTGATAGAATCCCTTAGCATATCTTGTGTTTCGAGTTTTTCCACATGATCTTCGGGGGATTCCTCTGGTTTATTAACAGTCCCCATTCCTTCATAACTTTGACCTTGCTCAATATGCTGCTCTAAAGATGTTAATGTTAAAATACTGGTTTTTTTAAGCAGTTCTTCAAACTCATCAGGTGTTATGGCTAAAAACTCAATCATTTCATCATCTGTAGCAGGTCTACCAAGTGTATGCTCTAGTTCTGTATATGCTTTTTCCATATCTTTTTGTTGTCTTCTTAAAGATCTAGGAACCCAGTCCATTTTGCGTATATGATCAATAATAGATCCTCTGATTCTTAAGGATGCATATGTCTCAAATTTAACTTCCTTGCTTAAGTCAAACTTATCAATTGCATCTATTAAACCAAAAACACCATAGCCTATTAAATCATCATATTCAACGTTTTGCCCAAGATACATATTTAATCTACCTGCTATATATTTTACAAGTGACGCATAGTGGATGATTAGTTTGTCTTTGATTTCAGGCGATTGGGTAACTGAATATTCTTGCCACATTTTCCCTAATTCTTTGTCCGTCATGATCATCCCTCCTGGTCATTGTCTTATGTCTTTTTTATATCTCTTTTGTTCCATGATTAATTGTTTTAATCATTAAAGCCCCAGTCTCTGTATGTAGTTCTATTGTCCTTCCATAATTTTCCCCTGTATCATCAGCAATTAGAGGTATTTTTAACTCTTCTAATATCTTTCTGGTTGCAACATCATTACGGTAGCCTACCCGCATTACCTCAGATGTTTGTTTGAAATCAAACATCTGGGCACCCCCAGCTATTTTAGCAACTAGCCTGGATTTATTTGCCCCTATGCTTGTCATCTTTTGAATGAGGACATCTATTGCAGTATCTGCAAATTTTGCTAAGTTGGCGTTGTTTTTTATCTGGGTGCTATCTGGCAGCATAATATGTGCCATCCCACCAACTTTTACAACAGAATCATATAAAACGATACCGATACATGATCCTAGCCCCAGTGTCATTAACTTATCCGGAGATTTAGCAATGTTTAAATCTGCCATGCCTACTTTGATCGTTTTGCCTTCATTCATAGTGTTGCCCCTAATGATGTTAATATTTTACTAAAGGAAGGTGGGTCTGGAAGTAATATATAGTTCCCTAAAACCGACTCCCCTCCCTCTAAAAATTCAGTCTTAATTAGCAGCACCCGGTCATCTATTTTACCAAATTCAATCGCTGGAACACTTAAGATAGCTCCTGCCATATCAATGGCTAAGTAGGGAACCGAAGGTTCCATAGAAAGACCTGTCATAATGGCCAGTGATGAAAGGTAAGAACTTGCTAATATATTCCCAATTTCACAAAGTGCAGATAAGTCCATTTGTGTAAAGCTCTCAAACTCATCTAATTCTTTTCCCATGAGCATATTAACCAACTTATGGGCTGATGCTTGTTCAATAGCAACTATCATCATTCCGTTAACATCCCCACTAACATGAATTAATATTCCTACCACAAGATTTTCAGGGCCCCCGAGGACTTCTGATATTTCATCAAAATCTGTTATTTTAACAAATGGTACATCCATATCAATTCTTTTATTTAGCATCTGACTTAATGCCGTATTAGCGTTACCAGCACCAATATTCCCAACTTCCGAGAGCACATCAAGCTGCCCATCACTTAAGTTACTTAGGTCTATATCTCCCACAAAATATCATTCCCAACGTTTTGTATTTGTATTAATACATTTATAAAAGTGTTTCTTCTATTAGTGTTTTTAAGTTCAGTAAGGTTACCACTAAGGTCCCATCTTTTATCTTCCCGACACCGGAAATATAGTCAATATCGACCTTTCTGTCTATAACGTGTACGTTTTCAATTTCTTCCTCACTTAGCTCTAAGACTTCTCTTACCTCATCTACTATTAAGCCTACCTGTGCCTCTTCAATCCGTATAATAATAATCCTTGTATTATCATCATAATCTTTATGGCCTATGTCAAATCTTCTTCTTAAGCTCATAACCGGAATTATTTCTCCTCTTAAATTCATGACACCTTCTATACAATCTGGTGCTTTTGGCACCCTTGCAATTGTCTTGATTTTTTCTATTCCTTGTACCGATTGTATATCAACGCCATAAGCTTCTTCGCCTAGCTGTAGTATAACATATTGTTTAACAAGATTTTCTGTTTCCAAGATTTTTCACTCCCGTCCAAATGATTATATTAATGTATTAATATCCAGGATTAATGCAACCTCGCCATTGCCTAAAATTGTTGCACCCGCAATCATCTTAATGCCACTTAAATATTTTCCTAATGACTTAATAACAATTTCTTGTTGACCTATGAGAGCATCAATAACGAATCCTACTTGTTTGTCACCTTTCTTAACAATTACAACCATTATTGTGTCTTTTTCTTGATGTTTTTCTACCCCTAATAATTTGTGTAAGCGTACAATAGGAATAACTTCATTTCTTAGTAAAATTATCTCCTGTTTCTGTACATATTGAATATCAGAGACCTTAATATCTTCAATATTCTGTATGTTGCTAAGTGGAATAGCATACTTTTCATCACCTAATTGCACCATTAGAGCCTGAATAATAGCCAAGGTAAGTGGCAAGCGTACAATAAACTTACTTCCTTTACCTAGTTCTGTTTTAACTTCTATATTTCCGCCTAAAGCCGTTATTTTGCTCTTGACAACATCTAGCCCTACACCTCTACCTGAAACATCTGTAATTTCTTTGGAAGTTGTAAAACTTGGTTCAAAAAGAAGGTCTATTATTTCCTGGTCAGACATATTAGATGCCACATCTCGGGTAACAACCCCTTTTTCTACAGCTGAGCTCCGGATTTTAGTAACATCTATTCCTTTTCCATCATCATCTACTTCGATAACAACGTTATTGCCATCTTGATATGCTTTTAAATCCACTGTTCCTTGTTTAGGTTTTCCAAGTTTTAATCTTTCGTCCGTGGTTTCTAAACCATGGTCAGCAGCATTTCTAAGTAAGTGGATTAGCGGATCTCCTATTTCATCTATTACTGTTCGATCAAGTTCTGTTTCTTCACCAGACATAACAAGTTCAATTTCTTTGTTTAATCTTTTTGAAACATCTCTTATCATACGCGGGAAACGGTTAAATACAATTTCAACTGGCACCATTCTTACTTTCATAACAGCATCATGCAGACTCGTGGTAACCCGCTCTAAGTATTCTACTGACTCCCCATAACTTACATCTTCTGTTTCAGAAGAACCGATACCTTCTAACTGGGTTTTAACAATGATTAATTCACTTACAAGGTTCATCAGTGAGTCTAGACGGTCTATATCAACACGAACAGTTTTACCTGCTCTTTTGGCCATTTTATCTGGCCCTTCTTCTTTAGAGCTTTGCTTAGCCTGTCCCACAGTTTTAGTCGTTTCTAGGGTTTCACTTTTATCTACTTGCACATCTGGAACCACAACTCTTGTTACGTCAGCCTGGTCAACTTCAACAACATTCATTAAAATTTCCTTAACATCATCTTCCATATGGCTTGTAACAAGCACAATCTCAAAAGTAAGATCAAATTTTTCATCTTCAATCTCTTGAGTTGATGGTATGGTATGAATAATTTCACCAATAGATTCTAATTCTCTGAAAATAATAAATGACCTAGCAGACTTAAGAACACATTGGGGACTTAAGGTTATTTGTGTTCTGTATACATTTAATGCTTGGCGTTGGGCTTCTCTTACAACCGTTTGTTGTGCATCTGGAAGTGCGAATTCATTTGTGGCGTTTTCATCACTTAAAACGATTATTTCCTCATTTACTTGCTTTGTATTTGCTGACTTACCATCTTTGCTTTCTAATATGCCATTAAGTGACACGATAATATTGCTATACTCTTCATGGCCTTCTACACCTGTTCTAATAATTTCATCAACATAGTTTTCAAGTGCGTCTAAACTTTCAAATAATACATCTATTAAGCCTGTGGATACCTTAATAGCCCCTGTTCTAAGTTCCGATAACACATTCTCAGCATTATGGGTTAAGTTTTGCATCTTAGTAAATCCCATTGTACCAGACATACCTTTCAAGGTATGAGCAATTCTAAAGATTTCATTTAGAATTGCCAAGTCTTCTGGATCCTTTTCCAACTTTAATAAGTTTTCATTTAATCGTTGCAAGTTATCTTGCGATTCTTCAATGAACATTTGCATATATTGATTCATGTCCATACACTTACCCCCTCACATATCTTATTATTTCGTTAGCAATTTGATTTAATGGTAGAACTTTATTTGCAATCCCAGCCTCTACTACCGCTCTGGGCATCCCATACACAACACAAGTTTCTTCGTTTTGTGCAATAATTGGTATATTTTCTTTTTCTTTCAAGGCCACTAACCCCTCTAACCCATCAGATCCCATACCAGTCATAATCACACCTAATATGTTTTGCTTTGAACTTAGTAGATAAAGTGAATCAAGCATCATATTAACTGATGGTCTATGGCCTTTAACAGGGGGGAGCTTGGTAAGTTTAATGGTTGGTCTACTATTGTTCTCAACAATCATGTGGTAGCCACCAGGCGCAATATACGCCGTAGCCCTTTGTAATCTGTCACCATCTTCTGCTTCTTTAACAGTAATTTCTGCACTTGCATTAATGCGCTCTGCCAATGATTTTGTAAACCCCGCTGGCATATGCTGAACAATTAAGTAGGTCGCACTCAGATCTTTCGGTATCCCTAATAGTAGTTCATGAAGTGCTTTAGGACCTCCTGTAGATGTACCTATAGCAACAATAGTTTTATAAGATTCTTTATTTGACATATTCATAAAACTCCTATCATATATTATATCTTACCATATATTAACGTTTTGAAAACATATTTAG
>CAZLPH010000090.1:5509-9646 GCA_964561345.1 uncultured Candidatus Epulonipiscium sp. | reverse complement strand
CTTAAAATCACCCACTTGTTGCTGTATTGTTTTTTCATGGGCTTCCTCCTTCTTAATTTTTAAAATATGGCTGTCTTAAAATATGGTTAATATTTATAGACAGCCATTACTTATACTTGTTTTATTATGTTTGCTTTATAATCTTTAAATAGGCTGCTTATTAATCTTTTGCCGTTCTTTTAGCAATTTCTTCAAGTGACTTTGTAAATTCTTCAGGTGTGACGGCATTAATAACAAGTGCTTGTGATAAGTCTTCACTATTTGTTTTAAATTCTGATGTTCCTAGGTCATTAAATGTTACACCTGTAATACTTGTTGAGCCTGTTACCATTTCGGTAAATAACTTTTGTGGTTCTGTTTCATCTCCTGTTAAGTAGGCTGAATAATCTTGGGCTGACATACAGACGCCATTTTCCCATGCCAGTTTTGACCACTGATCAGGTTCAAACATATAGTTTAATAACTTAACTGCTTCTTCTTTTACTTTAGAGTTAGCTGTCACTGCGTAGCCGCCACCATTCCATGCTGTAATATCTGTTCTTTTTCCTTTGCCACCTTCAACCTCTGGCATCATAAATACACCTATGTTTTCACGTACTTCCGGAATGACATCTTCACTTGTTGCCATTGACATTTCCCAGCTACCCATGTAGTACATTGCTGCCTTGCCATTAGCAAATAAGTTTAAAGACGTCCCATAATCTGTTGTTTCAAAGCCACTTTGGAATAATCCTGCATCAGCAGCTTCCTTTAAAAGTTCTGCTGCTTGTTTATAAGCTGGGTCAGAGAAGTCACCGTTTGCAATTGACTCCTTCACTTTTTCTTTATTATCACCATCTATTTTAGCAACTAAGTCATGTATATAGATAGAAAGTGGCCACTTATCAGCACCGTCCATGCTAATTGGGATTAACCCTGTTTCTTTAATCTCAATCCCTAAAGCGATTAAATCACTATAGGTTTCTGGAACTTCCCATCCATTTTCCTCAAATATAGCTTTATTATAGTAGAATCCCATAACATCTGTATTTCTTGGTAGTCCATATAATTTACCATCTTTACTAAACCCATCTAAGGAGCCACTGATAAAATCATAATCTGCATAATCCGCTGGATTTAATTCTGCTAGTAAGCCCGCATCTATTACTTGATTTAAAAAAGATGGTTGCCCCCATGCATTAACTAAGTCTGGCATGTCACTTCCAGATGCATAGGCTTTAAACTTTGTTTTATAGGCCTCATCATCTAATGATTCAACTAGGATCTCTACATTAGGATTTTCTACCACATAGTTGTCAAAAAGTGTTTGTTCAATTAAACCTTGCCCTGTTTTTCGGTCTGTTTGATTTGAAAAAACTTTAATCGTTACTGATTCTGATTCATTCTCACTAGCATTTCCACTGTCGCTTTCAACCTTAGTGTCTGTAGCAGGTTTTTTTTCTGGCTCACTTACTTTACTTCCCCCACAAGCTGTTAATGAAACCGCTAATGTTGCCCCAAGCATGATAGATAATAATTTCTTTTTCATAACAAATCCTCCTCGTTTGGTTTTCTTTGTTTAGATTGCTTTGTGCACCTTGTATTATATTTTAATTATATCACTTACTTTTATAACGTTATAGATAGTAATATTTCAAAATGGTGGATTATTTTACAACCAACTGTACAAACATTACACCTTTATCAATAATCTTAACCCTTTGTTGTTATTTTCATCTTAACTACCTACTAGGAAGAAATAAAAAAGATGAGTCAGTAGGAATAACCTACTGACTCATCTTTTTTATTTCTAAACCCCAATGTTTCCACTCCCAATGCCTTCCTGACTCTTTTCCGTCGGAAGCCATTCTATGCTTTTCTTAATATAAGTATCCCAAAAATCCCACTCATGATCCCCAGGTCCTATTTCAAAGGTAACCTCTATATTATTGTCTTCTAAAAAAGATACAAATTCTTTGTTAGCATCTAATAAAAAATCTTGATCGCCACATGCCATATAGATATTAGGAAGCTCTACCCCTTGCTTCTTTAAAGTCTCTATAAGGTATTTAGGATTCATATCACTGGTAAGCAACTGATCTAAATCTCCAAAACAACTTTCGGCATAATCCCTGTTATGAATAAATATTGGTCCATCATTAGTACGTTTTGGCATCTCATCAATCAGTAATGCCCCAGATAGGGAAATAATTTTTCCAAAGGTCTCATGATATTTTAGGCCATTTCGCAGGGCCCCGTAGCCTCCCATGGAAAGACCACCAATAAAGGTATCCTCTCTTTTAGCAGACAAGTGAAACATTTTTCTTGTGAGTTCTACAAGTTCTCTGCCAATAAATTCCCCATAAAAATTGTTTCCTTTAGGTTGATCAACATAAAAAGCATTATCTCCTGATGGCATAACAACCACCAAATCATTCTCTTCTGCAAACCGCTGGATCCTTGTCCCACTTACCCAGTCTGTGTAATTCCCAAAAACACCATGTAGTAAATAGAGCGTTTTGTAGGGTTTATCTTCTCTTGCTGGCGTCCCTGGAAACACCATCTTATCAGCAGGTAAAATCACATTGACTGGTACGGTTCGCATAAGCGTTTGAGAAAATAGGTTCATTTGAATTAAAGCCATAGTATCTCTCCTTTGGTTTTTCTTAATTGTACTACAGACCGGGGACGGTTCACAAGTTGTATTAGCCAAACGACTATTACAACTTGTGAACCGTCCCCTAATATCAATTGTTAATAATACTTTCCATTAAGTCTACAACAACGCACTCATGTGGCTCTAGATCTAGTGCTTTTGCTGCCTCTAAAAACACCTCTCTCATAGTTGAAGAAGGGATTGGATATGCATTGTGTCTAGATAAGTTAGTAAACACAACAGGCTCTGGCACGCGCGAAAATAAGCAAACAGGATAGTCCGCTTGCTTATTTTCTTTGATTAATAGTTTTTTAGTTATCTTTCTTGCCTTACTTTGCTTTTAGCTTTAATTGAAAACTATCATATTCCACTCTTGGCCTTGGCAGTGGAATTCCTACTTTCATTAGAGCTTGTCCTGATATATAGAGGTCACTATCTGCCATATAATTACCCCTTACTGTGTACATTTTCTCGGGATCCAGTCCTTGTAATTTGGCATATACAGGAGATGGATTTCCATAAGAGTGTGTGCTGACAATATTAACGATTGCCTGCTTTTTATCTTTGCTCACAAATTCCCAAACACAATACGCCTCATTTTCATATGGGCTTATTACCCTGTAATAATCACCTTTTTGTATAATCTCGTAGTCTTCTTTAAAGGTTTTTATCTGGCTTTTCACTTCTTCTTTTTCCTCATCACCCATGTTTTGCACATCTAGTTCATAGCCAAATGTACCTGACATCGCAACGACTCCTCTGGTGTGCAAGGGTGTTGTTCTTTTCGTCTGATGGTTAGGGGACATGGATACATGAGACCCCATTGTACTAATTGGGTAGCATAAGGATGTTCCATATTGGATTTTTAATCTTTCAATGGCATCTGTATTATCACTTGTCCAAACCTGAGGTGTATAGTAAAGGATTCCAGGGTCAAATCTCCCCCCACCACCACTACAACTCTCAAACAATATATCTGGGTATCTCGTCACAAGTTTTTCAAGCATATCATATAGTCCAAGTATATAGCGGTGAGCCACCTCTCCTTGCCTATCTGCTGGTAGATTCCCATTAAATATATCATTAATACTTCTATTAAAGTCCCATTTTACGTATGAAATTGGCGCACTATCTAAGACCTTGCAAAGCTGGTCATAGATATGTTCACACACCTCTGGCTTAGAATAATCAAGCACAAGCTGTTCTCTACTTCTTACAGGCTTACGGCCTGGTATAGAAAAAGCCCAGTCTGGATGATTTCTATACAAATCACTATCTTCAGAGATACACTCTGGCTCAAACCAGATCCCAAATTGCATACCTGTTTCATTAATACGCTCCGCTAATTCCTTTAAGGAGCATCCCAATTTCTCTTCATTAACAGTCCAATCCCCTAGTCCAGAGACATCGTTATCACGTTTTCCAAACCATCCATCATCCATAACAAATAACTCTACACCTAACTTAGCTGCTTCTTTTGCCATATCAATTAGCCTTTGCCC
>CAZLPH010000090.1:0-5409 GCA_964561345.1 uncultured Candidatus Epulonipiscium sp. | reverse complement strand
TGGTGGACCGTGTTTCTTGAATACTGTCTTTCCATTTCATGCTTACCATAAAGAGTGATGACATCATAGTTATAACTCTTCATATCAAGGCAGCTACTCATGACTTTTTCTAAATATATTGCCTGGTCTTCTTTATTTAGAACTTCTACAGACCTGGTTATGATATCTAAAGATTCAAATACACCGTAATACATGGTCACATATATATCAGTTGCAATATCTTTTAGGATAACTTTTAGGGTTTCTCCCTTATTAGCTTCTGTTTCATACATTGCCGGTAAATTGGGGATTGAATATTTTATATCCAAAATCTCATGGCTTACATATCTTAAATCAAGTCCACGGGCTCCATTTTCATGGCGTACTTTAATAGATGACGTTCTATAATCTCCATTTCCATAACAGCTATATTCCTGCGGTAATGTGTCTAAAGAATACGTTCTATTGCTTCCTACATCATTGGGATTCCCTGAAAAACCCCTGTCACCTTTTATGATTAAAGGACTTAGATCTTGCTCTTGTATTTTTGCACCATAATAAGTGTGTAAAAGCACATTATACTTATCAATCTTCATTTGATAACTTGTGTTTTTAGTTTGTAAGGTAATTGTCTTATCTTGGTTATTATATAAAATAGGCATCTTTTTCTCCTTTTAATGTTTGTATTATTTCCAAAGGGCCATTCTTGCATCATAATTTTCATTTATTATTTTTTCAACACCTTCTAAGCCTGCATCCGCCATTTCTTCTATCAAACTCTCTAACATGCTTAGAGCTTCTTCATTACTTGATGCATAGACCATTGCTGGAAATGCTTGGTCATATAGGTCGACTATTTTTTGCCATGCAAGTCCTTCTGCTGTACTGCCTACTGGTGATAAGCTTGTAAATTCAGCTGTATCCCAAAAATCTGTTTCCCCAAAGTTTTCATTGGCAAATCTTGCCGTCTCAGCTTGTTCATATTTTGTTGCTAAATCATAAGGTGTTCCATCAGTACCTTTTCCATTTTTTATAAACCATGTCCATTTACGTACACCTGTATCCAGTTTTGTTTGATCAATATCTGCTGCGAATGCATCTAATATTTCCTGGGTTGGTGTGTGAACCCCATTCTCCATTGTCCATGTTTCTCCTTCAATTCCCCACATCATTAGGTATTGTCCTTCTTCACTAACAAGAAAGTCCATTAACTTTATGGCAGCTACAGGGTCCTTACAATTGTCCGTAATTCCAATGGCATCCCAGCCTAGTGTACTTCTTCCGCTATAGGTTGTTTGGTCAGCAGTTAGGCCATTGGCAACTACCTTATATGATTTAAACATTGCATCTTTACCTATTGTTGTGCTTAAACTTGCATTGGCTGCATCCGTATCCCAGTAAGAAGAGAATGTTGAAAACACATTACCTGTTGATAATTTTTGTGTCCATTGAGTTGATTTATTGACAATCCACTCTTTATCAAGGTAACCCTTGGTCGACAAATCATTCATAAAACTAATCGCATCTTCGAACCGTTCATCCTTTACCCAGTGTCCTATCCCCTCATCTGTTATGCTATATTCTTTTAAACCAAACATACCTTTGATTGTTCCCATATAGTTAACGCTCTCACCATCAAGTGTTAGGGCAATACTATCCTTGCCGTCAATCGTTGGGTATTTTTCTTTAAATTCTTTTAAAATAGCAATGTATTCATCTTGTGTAAAAGGATCATTGCTATCTGCACGTTCCTGGCCTACAATTTCTGATAATATATCGTAGCGCATCAAAACACCTGCAACAGCATCAGGGTCTTCACCATACCAATTGGATAAGTAATAGTTCTTTCCATCTGAGTGCTTAATCTTATTTAACACATCCCCATACATTTCCTTAATATTAGGACCATGCTCCTCAATAAGATCTGTTAAATCTAGGAGGGCTCCTGCTTCAATATACCGGTTAACAATTTCATTTCCTCTGTCCATCAACACAATATCAGGATAGTTTTGAGCTGTTAACATAAGGTTTAACTTTTCTAAAGGATCACCTGTTGGGTTTTCAACTTGAATTTTGACACCCGTTTCTGCCATAATCGCTTGGGCAATTGGGTCATCAAATGTGTTACTTCCCGCATTTTTATCAAAAAATGTAATTTCAAGTTGCTTTTCTGGCTCGTCTTTTTCCTTATTTATACCCTTGCCACTAGCACCACACCCAACTAATAATCCTGCCACCATTATTCCACTTAATATACCTGTTAATAATTTTTTAAAATTCATCTTTAATCCCTCCATTAATATGTTTTTTTCTATAATTGGCTTAGATTAGCTTTTCACTGATCCTAGCATAATACCTTTAATAAAATACTTTTGTATAAATGGGTATAACATAATAATTGGTATTGTTGCTACCATTGTTGCAGCCATTCGTATACTATCTGGTGTTACTGTTTTTATTGCTTGATTTGCAGCCTGGTTAGCCCCTGCCGTTTGATATTGATTTAAGATTTCTACTAAAATTGATTGCAAGGTCTTTAATGATTGTGAACTTGTCAACAAATAAGCATCGAACCATGAGTTCCAATGGGTGATTGCAATAAATAAAGCTATGGTCATAATAATCGGTTTTGATAATGGTAAAACCAATCTGAAAAATATAATAAGATCATTAGCCCCGTCTATCTTTGCTGATTCAAATATTGCATCTGGCATATTTTCAAGGTACTGTTTAACCAGTATCATATTATAAACATTAACCAAGTTGGGCAGTATAAACACCCAAAAATTATCCAGCAAACCAATATTCTTCAGGACCATATAGTAAGGTACCAGCCCACCCCCGAAATACATAGTAAAGACAAAGAATAGTGTAATTTGCTTTTTCCAGATTAACTCTTTTCTTGATATGACATAAGCAAGTGCTGTTGTAACGATCACCGCTAGTGGTGTCCCAATAACTGTTCTTAAGACTGTCACTTTAATACCTGATAGGAATGTCGGTCTTGTTAATATATCCCTATAGCTTGCAAGGCTAAGCTTTCTAGGCCAGAAATATATGCCACCCCTAATAGCATCTGTTGCATCATTAATAGAAATAATAAATATATTCCAAAAGGGATAGACACAAAGAACAAAGACGATGGTTAGGAATATCGTTATAGCCCCTTGCAGTATAATGTCTTCTCTATCTTTTGTACGCTTTATTTTACTCTTTCTCATAATAGACCTCCTCTAGAATAATGAACTGTCACTAACTTTTTTGGACATGGTATTGGCTCCCATTACTAAAATAAACGATACGACCGATTTAAAAAAGCCAACTGCCGTACCATATGAATACATACCATTCTTCAGCCCATACCTATAGGCGTATGTATCTAAAACATCTGAGTAATTTAAAATCGAGTCATTTGCCATTAAGAGCTGTTGCTCAAATCCAGTATTAAGTACCCCGCCAATAGCCAAAACCAGTAGAACCATAATAGTTGGCTTTAGAGAAGGTAGTGTAATCTTAGTAATCTTCTGCCACCTATTAGCACCATCAACATCCGCCGCTTCATACATCTCCTGGTTAATCCCTGCAATAGATGCCAAATAAATAATAGCATTATATCCTAACACCTTCCAGGCATTGGCAAATCCTATAATCCACCAAAAATATTTACCATTTTGAAAAAACAAAACTGACTCTTTTGTTAGTCCTAACCACTGAAGTAAGTTATTAATAACACCATCTGCCGATAGGAAAGTAATAAAAATATTGGCTACTATAACCCATGAAATAAAATAAGGTAAGTAGGATGTTGTTTGAACAATCTTCTTGAGTTTAGTACTTTTAACTTCATTTAAGCTAATTGCCAATATAATCGGTAGTGGAAATGAAAAAAGTAGTGTTATTAAACTTGTTGCTAATGTATTTCTCATAATTCTTACAAAATCTGTTTTAAAGAAGTATACGAACCATTCCATTCCTACAAACTTTGAGTTTATCATATCCACAAAGTAGCCGTTTCCCTTTGGCGTATAATTTACAAATGACATATATAAACCTGTCATAGGTATATAGCAAATAAAAACAACCCAAATAAGTGCTGGTAATAATAATAGAAATAAATACTTTTGCTGCCATAAGGTCTCAAGTCGTCTGTTTTTCTTAAGATAGATGTCTTTTTCTTTAATCATGTTTATAACCTCCTATGTATTTACCCCTATCATAAAAGAAAACTATTGCACCTTCAATGCAATAGTTCTATAATTCATATCATTATTTAATTATCTTTGTGCTATTAATTTAATATCGTATCACAATCTAATTATTTATATCAATATCTAATTAAATAGCACAAGATTCTCTTTTTTTAAAACATTTTTTATCACTATTTCACAGTATCGTTTTATGATTTAGGAATTTCTACCCTTACTAAGGTTCCTATCTTGGGCTCACTTTGTATACTCATTCCATATGCCTGTCCATAATAAAGTTTGACCCTTATGCTCACGTTACGCAGGCCATATCCTCCCTCTTCTTTTTCAATGGCTTCTTTTAATTCTTTTAGCTTTTCTGGCGTGATTCCTTGTCCATCATCTTGGACCTCGAATATAATTCGTTGTCTTTTCTCAAATATGCGCACTATTATATGTAGCACATCTTGCTCACTTTTTCTACCATGGTGAATTGCATTTTCTATCAATGGTTGCAATATGAGCTTAATTGTTCTATAGTGCAAAACATCTTTGTTTACGTCATATGCTATTTCGATACTTGAATCAAATCTGAGCTTTTGTATTTTTAGATAGCTCTCTAGTAATTGTAGCTCCTCTGCTATGGTTAAGTGTTGCTTTCCTTTATTTAATGATATTCGGTAAAAGGCAGATAAATATTGAACACTTTCTATTGTTTTTGTATTTCCCTCTCTCATTGCTAAAGAAGATATAACCGATAAGGCATTATATAAAAAATGCGGGTTAATCTGTTCTTGTAGCAAGTTTAACTCACTAGATTTCAGTTTAACCTTTTTGTCATAATTTTCATAAATAAGTTTTTGTAAGCTTCTGCTTAGGGTATTAAGTGCTTTTGATATTTTACCAATCTCGTCTTCTCCCATATTTTCTAGTACATAATCAAACTTGCCATCTGTTAGTCTTTGGGCTGCATAAACAACATCATCAACCCGCCTGGTAAAATATAGGGTATAAAAATATATGCCAAAGCCTACTAAAACTGAAATAAAACCAAAAATAATCAATATCTTTCTTGCTATTTTCCAGGCCTCATTAGCCAGTTTCTTTTGATCTTTATAAAGCAAAAGCTTTGTATCTAAAATCATATCCTTCACAACAATTGTTTTTTCTAAATCTGCAACATAAATGCTACCAGATTTTTGCTCAATGCGGCTATATTCTTTTATAATCTGATCTGTCACATGAT
>CAZLPH010000089.1:0-9998 GCA_964561345.1 uncultured Candidatus Epulonipiscium sp. | reverse complement strand
CCCACCCCAACAAAAAAGGCACCGACAACTAAGTCGGCACCCCATAATTTTAAGCTTCGGGTGTAAGATCTACCCCTTTTTCTAGCTCTTCTCTTCTTTCTCTCATCTTCTCAGAAGCTTGGAATATATTATCATCGAAACCTTCATCATCTAGAATTTCTTCCCCATTCATAATTCTGCGCAACTGATCTCCCGTAATTTTCTCTCTCTTCATAAGAGCTTGGGCCGTAGCTTCTAAAGCATCTTTGTATTCCATTAGAAGTCTTTTTGCCTCTGCATAAGATTCTTCGATAAACAGTTTCACTTGCTGGTCTATTGCATAAGCTACTTCTTCACTATAGTTACGGTTTTGGTTGTAATCTCGGCCAAGGAATACTTCTTCCTGGTCTTCCCCGTATCTCATTGGTCCTAAATCACTCATACCGTATTTGGTAACCATGTTACGGGCAATTTTAGTGGCACGCTCTATATCATTAGAAGCACCTGTTGTAATATCACCAATAACAATCTCTTCTGCTGCACGTCCACCTAGCAAGGCAACAATTTCTTGGTGCATCCAAGTCTTTGTTACGTAGAGGGTATCTTCTCCTGGAAGTGGCATTGTATAACCACCTGCTGGGCCTGTTGGTATAATCGAAATACTATGCACAGGATCAATTTCAGATAAAATTTCATGTAAAATCGCATGCCCCGCCTCATGGTAAGCTGTAACACGTCTTTCCCTTTGAGAAACAACATGACTTTTCTTTTCTGTTCCCACACTAATCTTAATTAATGCTTTTTGTACTTCTTCCATGTCTATGGCACGCTTGTTTCCCCTGGCGGTTAAAAGTGCTGATTCATTCATTAAGTTCTCAAGATCTGCCCCCGTAAAGCCCGGTGTTGTCTGAGCAACAATTCTTAAATCCACATCCTCTTGAAGCGGCTTTCCTCTTGAGTGGATCTTTAAGATTTCCTCACGCCCCTTTACATCAGGACTCCCAACCATAACTTGCCTATCAAAACGTCCTGGTCTTAAAAGGGCTGGGTCTAAAATATCTGCACGGTTAGTGGCTGCTATAATAATAACCCCTTCATTATCCCCAAATCCATCCATTTCTACAAGAAGTTGATTGAGTGTTTGTTCCCTCTCATCATGACCGCCACCTACTCCGGCACCACGTTTCCTACCAACTGCATCAATCTCATCAATAAATATAATACACGGTGCATTCTTCTTAGCTTGTTCGAAAAGATCTCTTACACGAGATGCTCCTACACCAACAAACATTTCAACAAAATCAGATCCTGATATTGTAAAGAACGGCACACCTGCTTCACCAGATACTGCTCTTGCAAGTAATGTTTTACCTGTTCCTGGGGGTCCTACTAAAAGTACACCTTTTGGAATACGTGCCCCTACTTCAATATATTTTTTTGGTGATTTTAAGAAATCAACTAATTCTGATAATTCTTGTTTTTCCTCATCTAGCCCTGCTACATTCTTAAATGTGGTTTTCTTTTTCTGGTCATCAGATGTCATTTTAGCCTTGCTTTTACCGAAGGACATAACTTTTCCTCCACCCCCACCACCTTGCATTTGCTGCATAAAGAACATTAGCACAAAAATTAGGAGTCCTACAATTAAAAGTGTAGGGAGCATAGTCATAAATATACTAGGTTGGGGCGCCTCATTGATGATAACATCCATAGCACCTACAACGTCTGCTGACAGCCCGTTAAGGTAAATAGCAAAAGCCTCTTCGGGTATAGATACAACCCACTCTGGCCCTCCTGCTGGATCATCTTTTAAAACCACTTTGGCGCTTGCAACTTTTCCACTTACTGGTGACTGGATCGTCAGAGACTTAACCTCTTTTGATTCTATTTTGGTTCTCAACTGTGAGAACGATAGGGATTCCTGTGATGTCTTTGAAAGGTCTTTGGATCCTAATACAACTGCCAAAAGGATAATAAGTAAAATACTCATATATAAGCCAAAACTTCTAAAGTTCTTTTTCAAGGAATACTCCTCCTCTCTTATTCGTTATAATTTTATGATACATTTTAAAAACCTCATTCTTTATTAACTGCTATATAAGTCAGATTACGATAAAGTTGCTTGTAGTCTAGCCCATATCCTAACACAAAATGGTTTTCAATTTCAAATCCTACATATTTAGCATCTACCTTTGCTATTCGCTGATCTGGTTTATCTAAAAGTGTGCAAATCTCAATACTAGCTGGTTTTCTTTCTTTGAGAATCTTAATCAAATAATTAAGTGTCCGGCCAGAATCAATAATATCTTCTACAATTACCACGTGCTTACCCGTAATGCCTTCATCTAAATCTTTTACTATTTTTACCACGCCTGTGCTTTTAAATTCATCACCGTAGCTAGAGACTACCATAAAATCCATCTTTAGTGGCACATCTATTTGCTTGACTAAGTCTACCATAAACATTACGCCACCCTTTAAAACACATATCACAGTAATTTCTTTTCCTGCATAATCTTTAGAAATTCTAGCACCTAGTTCTTTTGTCTTTTGTGCTATTTCCTCCTCTGAAATTAGGACATCCAAATTCAATAAAATCCCTCCTGGTTAGCGTTAAGTTGATAAATCATTCATTTGTATCTGAAGTACATGTTTTGTTTGATCCGTTATGTAGTACGCTTCACTTAAACGATAACCAACAATCCATATTATATTAGCCTGATCCGCTATAAGAATAATGTCATCTCTAGACGTTTTAGGTATCTTTTCATCAATAAAAAAATCCTTTAACTTCTTAGAACCACTTTTAAGCTGTATCCTGTCCCCAGCTTGGCGGGTTCTTATCTGCAGACTTCCATTAATTTTATCATAATCAATGTTTTTAGTATAGGTATTTTTATACCTTTGTATGTTTTTACCATTAACTACTGGTATCAATTCTATTTCTTTGTTACATTCCACAATCTTATTGACCCCTACTTTTAAATCACGGCTATAGACTAAGGGTTTATCCTGTTTTATAATTCTAATATCTTCATTTTCACGTACAGCGACAGATTCCCCCCCTATATTAATACTTTTTCCACTTTGTTTATGAGTTAGACTTAAAATATCATTAACATTTTGATAATGGATATTTTTTAAGCTTCCTAGATGATATTCTATTGCCATTCTGATAATCCTGCTTTGAATAACTGCATGAAAAGATAGAAGTTTTTCTATGCTGATGGAATAACCATTTTTATATTTGTGGACAACTGATTCATAGGCCTCCTTTGTCTGATTCTCTAAGTAGTTCTCTGTTTCTTGAAGTTGGGTTGCTGCTTGAGCAACAACCTCTACAACCCTAGGATTAAATTCTTTCTTTAAAATAGGTAGCACCTGTAACCTCAGCTTATTTCTTGTATATATAGCCATCTTATTGCTAGCATCTTCTTTAAAACCGAGTCTATTTTTAAGACAGTATTCCTCTACTTCTTCCCGGCTCATGAGCAAAATAGGCCTAATAATAAAATCCCTCTTTGCCATTATAGCACCTAGGCCTGTAACACCACTGCCACGGATTAGCCGCATTAACATGGTTTCTGCTTGATCATTCATAGTATGGGCTACTGCAATCTTATCTCCATGGCATTGGGCACGTACCCTTTCAAAAAAATCATAACGCTCGTTTCGCCCCACTAGCTCTTCTGAGATTTTTTGCTCTTTTGCTAACTGAACTATATTGCAATTGTGCTCTTGGTAGTCCACTTCCCACTCTTTACACAAGGTCTCTACAAAGGCAGCATCTTCTTGGGCCTCTTTGCGCATGCCATGGTTAATATGGGCTACTGTAAGCGTAAGCTTATATTCTTTTTGAAGTGATTTTAATATATGAAATAAGCAAATTGAATCAGCACCGCCAGACACACCAATCACAATGTGCTCACCGGGAAAAATTAATTTATTTTTAATAATATATCGCTTCACACTATTTATCATAATATCTCCTTCATTTTTACTAAGTCCTATTATTGTAAGAGATAATTAAAAAAAAAGCAATGTATAGGGCCTATACAATGCTTTTTTATAGTAGCCACAGACATATGACTAGTACCCCTATGCTACTAAATAAAATAAGATTCAATGCTTGATCTGTTGATTGGCATTTTTTTTGCGGCAGCAAGCCGTTTCTTTTTGCATAATTGCCAATAATCATGTCTGCCCTTTGTTCTAAATCTTTGTGGTTACAAGAGGTCATAATATCTTTGTTCATGATAAATATAGCTTCCTGGTACCAACCACCATCTTTACCTTTTATTTTAATGATCTGTTCTTTATCCATGGTGTGAGCCTCCTAGCCTTTTAACTGAAGTCTCCCACCTTTTCTTAGTTTTTATACAGTTTTTCCCAAACTCTTGCAACAATAATGGTCATATCATCATCAATTTCGCCGCAAATAAGGCTTTGCGCCTTTTCTAGTAGGCTATCTGCCATAAACTGTGGATTGTTGGTATCAACTTCTTCTATTAAACTTATAAATGTATCTTCTTGATTAAACCTATTCTTTTCTATGTCCAAAATGCCATCACTTACCATAATAATCATATCGCCATCTCGTAGTTGTCTTTTTTGGACTTCTAAGTCTACCTTATTTAAAATCCCAACCGGAAAACTACTGGATCCTATGGCTTCCACATGGTTTTTCTTTTTTATAAATGTGGTTGCTGCTCCTATCTTTATAAACTCTCCTATACCACTATCCATATCCACAATTGCCATATCCATTGTGGAAAATGATTCTTCACCAGCTTTAAGTATCAGAACTGAATTAATCATCCTAATAGCAATACCCTTATCAAATCCAGAGCCAATAAATTCTTCTAAAAGTTCTATGGTAGCTGTACTTTCGTTACAAGCAGATAAACCACTTCCCATTCCATCTGAAAGAGCTAATAAGTATTGCCCATTGGCAATTTCCATCATAGAGTACTGGTCTCCTGAAATACTGTTTATTTTAGCCTTGTTGGCCGCCCTTGCCACAAGACCATATTTATAACTTTCCTTAAATTTAGCAACAAATTCTTTTGGATTATTTCTAAAATTATGTTGGTCTACTTCAAACCTTTTCCCTATAACAGTATTGAAAGTAGATACAATTAGATTTTGTTCATTTGTATTTTCTATTCTCCTGTCTGTAATGATGGTTATTTCATATCTTTTATTTGCATTTAAAATAATAAGTAAATCTTTAATCTTTATTCCTTTTGAGGCCAACTCTTCTTTTATCAGTTTTTCCATATCTCTCTTAAATACTATATCTTGCTCTATTTCTTTCGATAAACCACTTATAATAGATGATACTGCTTCTAGTTGCTCAGATATTAACTCTCTACTTTCAACGATTCTATTTTGCCACATTAAGTTTTGCTTATAGAGTTCGAATGTCTGGTCTAAGGTTTGGACAAAACTTTCTAATTTGATACATTTCTTTTTGAACCCCTCCGGTACATCTGATGGCGTAATTCTATCTTTATGTTCTGCTGCTACCAATATGCCATAAGCCGCCTGATAGGTATTATAAAAATCTTTATCCCAGCAAAAATCAAATAAGCCACATCCTGTACAGACCTTGTCCGCTACATCTTCAAATAAGTGAGATATATCTTTTTGCGTTAAGGATGTCTTTCTTTCAGAAAGTATACCGAAAGTATTAGAAAGTTTTTGAAATGCATTTGCAAAACTTTCTAGTTTCATGGTGGTTAACTTTTGAATCCGCCCCATATGAAGCTCTTGTTCAAACTCTTTCTCTTTATGGCCAAACCAGCAGGCAAATCCAAAAAAATCTTTGGGACATAACATAAATAGAGTTGTTCCCATAAAGTAAGCTCCCAGCAAACTAAAATCAACTAATCCATTATTGATAAAATAAATTCCTATGAGATGTCCACTTAGAACTCCTAGAGCCGTTCCAATTTTTCCTATAGGGGCAAGTAGACCTCCCCCCAGTCCCGCTAGTGCGTAGATACTAATAAGGTGTGGTGGTATATACCCAATCATAACCAGCAATGTTCCGATTACGGTTCCCATTGCTGCCCCCACTGTGGTGTCCGCAAGGTAAGATATGCTTATAATCACAAAAAAACATATAACATCTCTTACGTAGATTCTATTGCCTCTTGAAAACTCAATATATAACTCAACCATTCCACCAATCAAACTAACCAAAAGAATGGTCGCCCCGATGGTTTGTTGGCTTGTAAGTCTAGTTTTTTTATTCTCTAATATCAATTCTATTCCTTTTTGATAAATAAACATAAAGGCAAATATAAAAACTATTTCTAACACTCCCTGAGCAAAATCATAGAAAGTAAAACCTTTAGAAGCTGTTATTATAATGTTAATTGCAAACGCAGAAGTCGTGGCTATAATCACCTGCCCCCCCATGCCCGACTTATAATTCATCCCCTCCATATACCACCTAACCAATAATATTAACAGTATAGATGCAATATATTTGATGGTTTGAGATAAGGATTGTGTAACAGACAGAATTCCTAAAATCGTAAAAATACCGTTCCATCTTTGTAAACTCTTTGTTTGGTAAGCGGCTCCTACATAAGCAATACTAAGCGGATTCCATCCACTTAGTATATTAATTCTCCCGATCATAAACCCAATCAGACAAATCGTGATTTCACCCCACCTTATGACGCTGAAAAACCCTTTATTTAGCAGCTTCTCATAAGTATATTCCAAAATCTTATTCATTTTCTTCCCCCTTATTTTCATTAACCGTTTTTTTCGTTAATGTTTCTCATTGTCCATTATAAAATAAGTAAGGAGATAAAATTGTAAATAGATGGTATAAAATCATTATAATCTTTTGACAACTGATTCTAAGATATGCCTTCATTTCCTAAAAGTTTTTCTACGGGCACAAAAAAAACCTAATTAATTATAATAATTAATTAGGTTTCCTTCCCTTACGGGATTTAATAGCGGAAGAGGGACTTGAACCCCCGACCCTGCGGGTATGAACCGCATGCTCTAGCCAGCTGAGCTATTCCGCCAAATTGGTTGCGGAGAGAGGATTTGAACCTCTGACCTCCGGGTTATGAGCCCGACGAGCTGCCATACTGCTCCACTCCGCGTTATTACTAACTTTTGACTACTTTTACTATTATACGCATGATATTAATAATTGTCAAGTCCTTTTACAAATCTTTTTAATACTTTTCTCTAAAGACAATCTCGTCTTCTTTAACATAGCCTAATTTGTCTCTAGCAATACTCTCTACTGTATGTAATGAATCTATATTTTCATACTCTATCTTTAGTTCTTCTAGCTTTTTACTCTCTGCTGCTGCTGCTTTTCTTGTTTCTTCAATCTGTTGATCTAAGCTATCCGAAAGCTTTGCTACCCTTATCCCATTATATCCCAAAAAGACCACAGTAAGAATCGCTACCCCTTTGAGAATATTTGTCGGTATCTTTTTATCTTGTTGTTTCTTCCCCATAGCTTTCCTCCTATACTCTACTGTTTCATTATCTTTTCCCTCTTATAATCTTTAATTGAGCCTTAAGTTTAACAGTACGATTCCGCCATTTTGCCCTTAATCTTTGTTTACTTAACTGCCTTTTAATACGAATCCTAGCACAAATCTTTCTTGTATGGGTAATAGGAATACATATAATTGTTATTATACACTTAATTGGGATTAATATAAAGTGTATCATCTGATTAATAATTCTTTTAGCCATATTTATTACCTTTGTTGTCACTTTCATAAATAAAATACTCACTGTACAGAAATATAAAATAAGTCCAATGATTACTCCTAGAAACACAAAACTTCTTATTTCCCCATAATTTCTCCAATAAATCATCGTAAAGGCAAATCCGCCACAAGTCACCCAGTATAATAAATCCTCAATTTGAACTGCCCAATTGGGGTGGTGAATTATTTTTCTAAAGACACGAATAAGATCATAAAACATTCCCATTATTATTCCTGTTTTAACACATGTTAAAAACAGAAAAGCCTGTTCATTAATAGTTACCATTAGCAACCCACCTTTTATCTAAACAATTTACCAATAAAAGAACCGCCTGGTTTGCTTATATGGTTATCATGATAGGCCATACTATGAATCAGCCCTTCTAGTTCCAGATCACCCTTGTCTAAGCTCAGGCGTGTAATATGTAAGCCTTCTCCTTGAATCTGGAGCATTCCTTGAACCGTCTCAACGTCTACCTGCATCTCATCAAATGAGAATACATCAATAACACCACAAATAACCACCTTATTACGCTCCTGGATGGTTATAGAGTGTTTTCCGCCACTTCTGTCGTCCATGATTCCCCACTCCTTTATAATAATACTCTATTATATTTATATTGAACGGGTTATCATATTATTACATCATTCGGTACAAGTTACCTACTTCTTCTTTTTTCACATGTTCTTTAATATCTAAAACCTCAAATTTACTTGTATTGTTCCCAAATCTTATTTCAACAATATCCCCAACTTTAACCTTGCTACCTGATTTAATCACTTTATCATTTATAAGAACCCTTCCTGCAGCACAAGCTTCATTGGCAATGGTACGTCTTTTAATAATTCTAGCTATCTTTAAATATTTATCTATACGCATAAGTCACTCCTTGTTTGTCTTAAAGTTAAATAGTACAAAAAATCTACACTAAATAGTGTAGATTTTTTTAAATCAAATCTTATATTATATTCTTCCGTTAACGGAATCCTTAAGTCTCTTACCTGCTTTAAATTTTGGTGCATTTGTCGCTGGAATAAGAATCTTTTCTTCTGTCTTAGGATTCCTTCCTTCTCGTGCCGCTCTTTTTGTGATTTCGAATGTACCGAATCCAACTAATTGAACCCTACCACCTGCTGTTAATTCTTCTGTAACAACTTCTTCAAAAGCTTTAATAGCCATTTCAGTATCTTTCTTAGTTAGTCCTGTCTTCTCAACCATTGCTGTAACTAATTCTGACTTATTCATATTTTTCTCCTCCTAAATATACATGTATCAACATGTGTTTTATGTATGAAAATTCATATTTTCATTACATTGTTTTTCATCTTTCCAATATACCTAAATATATTTATAATCTTTTATATACTTTTTGTCAAGGTTATATTGAGATTCTTTGTCAAAGTGCATTTTTTACAACTTATTACCCTCAAAACATATTGCACTACTTATATCATAAAGGATACAGCCATTAATTTCAATAGAAATAATAATAAACCCCGATCTTATCGGGATTTATTATTATTGTTCCATCTGGCGCCCTAAAAAACTAGCAGCTGATTGTGCTAACTTTTCCTCAACTTCACCCATGACAACACTTGGATTAGATGATAGAAAAATAACCGACCCTATAGCATCTCCTTCTGAAATAATAGGGAATATAATCTCACTATGATATCCCTCTGTTGTACCTTCCGATAAAATTGTCGCAAATCTCTCATCATTCTTGTCTGCAGCAAAAAAGGTTCTACCTTCTATTATCTTCTCTAAAGCTGGACTAATGCTCTTGTCTAGTAATTCCTTTTTTGATCCGCCAGATACTGCAATAATCTGGTCCTTGTCAGAAATACAAGTTATATGCCCTGTTGAACGAGCTAGGGCTTCTGCGTATTCTTTGGCAAAATTCCCTAATTCACCTATAGGAGAATATTTCTTTAAGACAATCTGCCCATCAATATCTGTGAAAATTTCTAATGGGTCACCTTCCCTTATCCTAAGTGTTCTACGTATTTCTTTCGGAATAACAACGCGTCCTAAATCATCAATTCTTCTTACAATTCCTGTTGCTTTCAAGTCCAACACCCTCCTTATGTCTTTCTTCTCATGATGTAAAACTTTCTCATTTCAATTATATTATGTCACATACATTTCTTTAATATTCACAAATTACATTTTTTCACAATAAAAAAAAGACATGTGAGTAAATTCGAGGGCACTGAAAAACTTTCAGTTTTTGTACCTCTTAGGATACTCAAAGAAAA
>CAZLPH010000088.1:7869-10132 GCA_964561345.1 uncultured Candidatus Epulonipiscium sp. | reverse complement strand
CATGCTTTATTGAAGCGGTAATCCGTTATATACTCCCCCACAGCCACCTCTTCCAACTCTCTAAAAATGCTTCTTAGATAATTGGGGGATAAATGTACACCATCAGCTATTTCATCAATATTGATTGTCTTCATGTAATTTTCTTTAACATACCTTTTAACATATTCGGCAACATAATAATTTGGGACTTCTCTCTTATCCTCATACTGGTCAGAAGCTCTTTTGATATAAGCTATTAACTCTTCTTTAATTTGATAAAAGTTGTCAAATTCCTTTGTTTCATACTCTTTTATATTTGTTTTTGTCATCTGTTCATCTATTAGCATATAAATCGTCTCTACCTGCCTTATAACATCAGTTCTATCCCACCCTATTAAGGTGCGTAGGTATGCCTTTATAACTTCTACAGCCTTATCTGAATTACCCTCAATGATTGCATTTTTGAGAATTCCAATCATTGATATCAAGTTTGTTTTTTGGTGACTCTTTTCTTGAATTTCCCGCTGGACTAATTTACAAAGTGGCTTTACCACTCTCTCTTTTATATAAAACACTTTATTTTGCACTTGCTTCAACTGATCATAAGATAAGGGAAGCCTCTCTAAAGAAACAAACGCTTCTGCATAAGTAGCAAAGTATTTCTTGCCATACTGCTCAAAGAGTAATTCCTGTATTCTTCTGGCAAAATCTTTGGGATTAATATAGGACAAGACAATAAACACTAAGCCGCCTTCAATAGGAATTACATGTTCAATGCTTGCAAGCCGGCTTAAGATCTGCTCATGCTTGACCCCATCCATATGGCCATACACACAAGCCACTCCGTAGTTAATCTTTTCTCTTGTTTCACCTACTAGTTCCTCAAATTCACATAACATGGATTCAGACACATTTATATTAGCACAAATATCTGCAAGCATTTTTCGCTTTGCAACACCAATTGTATCCTTAACCATCTTTTCTTTTTCAAGAATTGTTTTGATTTTATTGACTGCCTCTTTAATACCTTCAGCAGAAAATGGTTTCAAAATATAATCTACGGCATCCACTTTAAATGCTTCTTTTATATAATCAAAATCATCATATCCTGTTAGAAAAATCAGCTTACTCTTTTGATTGGTTTCTTTGACCCATTTTGCCAGTTCAATCCCGTTCATAACAGGCATTTGTATATCTGTAATAATAATATCTGGGGCATGTTCTTCTATTTGTTCAATGGCTCTTTTTCCATTTCGCGCAGTATATACCTTGCAATCTAGGCTTTTCCAATCCACATAATCTCTTAATGTTTCTAGCACCAACAACTCATCATCTACTAGTAAAATGCTATACATCTAACGCCTCCACCTCAATATACTTTAATATCTGTTTCTAAGTTATACTATACAGTCATTATATCCTAAAATCAAAGACAAAATGGGGGACGGTTCACAACACGTTTTCATGTCATATTATAACCTGCAACCTCCCAAGCACTTACCAGCCCTAACAGCATTCCAGTCTCTGTGCCATCTTCTGTAATAAATACAACTGCTATCCTCTTATTATCCTTAAAACCTTTTCGAAAGATATCTTCTATTTCTATAACTGTAGTATCTTTTTTTGTAAATATAAATGCTTCACTAATATGATTGTCAATATCAATCGTTTCTCCCAAATCACTAATAATTAGGTTGGCATCGATGATAGTGTGTTGATGCCTTAAAATATAATCAAACAAGGTACTATCACTAAAAACACCTATAAGTTTATATTTTTCAATGATAGGTAAATAACTAAGAATATGCTTATTCATGATTTTCATAGCCTTTAAAACATTGGTATCTAAAGTAACTGCATATAATTTATCCATTGGAATAGCCAAACTATCCAATGCCAGTTCAGGACGGACAACTTTACCTAGTAGCTCTTGATACTGCTTAACAATATCATCATGTGGCTCCGCTATAGGGTCTGCCGTTTTTTTATCTGGGTTGTGAACAATTGCATTCCTAAGTCTTGCAAAACTTTTTAAATCTTGGTAATAATAATCAAAAACACTATTCCCTTTCTTAATCATTTTATGAATTAAATCGCTATGACTAACATAATGCTCAGCATTTAAATCGTGACGCATAAAATCATCTAATTCATTATAAATAGCTAAAAACTTCTGTGAGTTACTAAGCCCTACTTCACCCATACTATCAACTCCTTTATTACTATTTTATATTAATTACACCATGTGAGAAAGAAGGACGGTTCACAAATAATATTAGTTTTC
>CAZLPH010000088.1:0-7769 GCA_964561345.1 uncultured Candidatus Epulonipiscium sp. | reverse complement strand
TCAATATACTGCTCTAAGTTCTTCACATTAGGAACTCGCTCAATCCTCTTCCCGTCTTCTGAGACAATCTTACTCACAGCCCCAGCGCCCATGGCAATAATAGTCTCTTGCTCCGCTATCATTTGAACGTTATAGACACTTTCTTTCCCATGTGCCGCATATCCTACATTCTCAAAGTTACCCAAGATATCTTTTTGACGATACATGTAGTAAGGCTTCATGCCCATTTCCTTGGCGGCTCTTTCAGTAATCCCTAGCATTCCTTCTATATCTTCCACTTTACCCAAATCATAGCCTTCAATCTCTTCTTTGAGCCTTGAGGCTCTTTTAATAGCAAGCGTATGAACTGTAATACTATCTGGTTTTAGTTTTTCTATCTCTAACATGGTATTAGACACATCACTTAGGCCCTCTCCTGGCAGTCCAACGATTAAATCCATATTAATATTATCATGTCCCTCTTCTCTTGCCACATGAAATATAGTCACAATATCTTCCACACTATGGCTTCTGTCCACAGCATTTAGGGTTCTTTGATTCATGGTCTGTGGATTAATTGATATACGCCCGACCTTATACTGTTTCATTAGTCTTAATTTGTTTCGGTTTAAGGTATCAGGCCTACCTGCCTCTATGGTATACTCCTGAATTTCTGTTATATTAAACCTTTTTTCAACTTCTTTAAGTAGTCTCTCTAGCTGCCGGTCATTTAGGCTTGTAGGGGTTCCACCACCTATGTAAAGGCTTCTTATGGGACTCCCCTGTGCCATCTTCGAGACATGTTTGATTTCTTTGATTAGAGCATCTAGGTAGACGTCTACTAGTTCCCCCTTTTCCTTTAGGGAGTAAGATGTAAATGAGCAATAAAGGCATCTTGTGGGGCAAAAAGGAATGCCTATATACAGACTAATTTCTCCGTCTTTATTTTGAGACAAGATTCCCTCTTCTTTTTTAGCAATTTCCATCATTAGACTAACTTTTTCCCGGGAAATACAATAATCTCCCATTAGTTTTTTAATAATAGCAGACTCACTGTAATTCGCCTTTTTATAATTATGAACGACTTTAGTAGGCCTTATTCCTGTTAGCACGCCCCAAGGCGCATCTCTGCCAGTTACCTTAGCCAAAACAGTATATAAGGTTTTCTTTAGGCCTTGCTTTACAATGCTTTCATCTTCTGCTTCTAATGAGGATTCAGCTACTACTTGCTTCCCTCTTAATACCTTAGCACTTACTTTTCTTCCGCCTAGTTTACTTATGACCACATAATTAATATCTTCATCACTTGATACCATATAGGGCTCAAATACATTTAAGATATTCTGCAGCTCATAGGACGACTTATGATTTTCTACCCTTAATTCTACTTTTACCTTGTTTTTTACCTTGTTTTCCACCTTAAATTCATCCCCTAGTAGCCCATGTTAAAATACGGATTATAGCTTTTTTCGTACTTCACTGTTGTGGAAGACCCGTGCCCTGAGTAAAGAACCGTTTCTTCTGGCAAAGTAAATACTTGTGTTTTAATAGACTCTAATAGCCCCGGTCCACTTCCACCGTACAAGTCTGTTCTTCCCATAGACTCTTTGAAAATAACATCTCCTACAAAGGCCGCGTTAAACCTTTCAAAGTAAAAAATAATACTATCACTTGTATGGCCTGGTGCATAAAACACATTAAATGATAAGGTCTTTGGTAGGTCTCCTAATAAGTAATCATAACTAGCTTCCCCTTCGCTAATATACTTATCTGCTGAAAACTGAACTTTGTCCCGCCCAAATATAGTCGACAAGTTTTTCTCTGGATCTTCTAAATATTCTTTAGCCCCCTTATGAGCAATAATATCACAGCCCAATTCTTCTCTTAGTTCTTCTGCCGCCCCAATATGATCATAGTGTCCGTGGGTAATAAGAATTAAGCCGATTTCCCACTTATTTTCTTTAATGGTTGCTAAAATTCGGCTTGCTTCCGCCCCGGGATCAATAATAATCCCTTTTTTTGTTTCCTCATCTATTACAAAATATGCATTTTCCTGTAAAGGCCCTACTACTATTTTTTCAATCATAACAATCTCCTTTTAAATTTATTTTATTGATATAAAAACTAGCTTAAAACACTTTCTCACTATCTAGTAAAATGGTAACTGGTCCATCATTCACTAGTTCCACTTTCATATCTGCTTGAAACTCACCTGTTGCTACAGGGACATCTATTTTACCTAGTTTTTGAATAAATAAGCCGTACTTTTTCTCTGCTTCTTCTATGCTTCCTGATGCCATAAAGCTAGGCCTAGCACCCTTTCTTGCATCACCATATAGTGTAAAATTTGGAACCATAAGAATACTTCCCTTGATATCTTTTACAGAGATATTCATTTTACCTTCTTCATCTTCGAAAATCCGAAGTCCTTGTATTTTATTAATAATGTAATCCATATCTTTATCCGTATCATCTGCTTTAATCCCAACTAGGACTAATAATCCACACTGAATGTCTCCAATGACTTTATTATCCACAGTTACAGATGCTTTAGATACCCTTTGCACCACTGCTCTCACGAAATCCCCTCCTACAAGGCCTACTACCTAGTTGCTTACTGTATCTACTTGTGAACCGTCCCCTAGTTCAAAAGAACATACCCCATCATAGCTCTCACTATAATGGGGTATCTACTTACACGCCTAAGACGACGCCCTGATAATTTCAATAATATCTTGAATTTGTAGCAGCTTATGAATAATTAAATCTAGCTGTTCCACGTTACATATTTCTATTTTGATATTAAATATGGCTTCATTATCTTTGGTGGACCGTGCATTTAAAGTTTTCACGTGAATTCCCATATCTGTTAGGACTTTTGAGATATCCACAATAATACCCATTCTATCCACAGACCTAACTTGAATTTCTGTGACATAAGTTCTATCATCAAGTCGGCATTCATATTGCCATTCTGATTCTATGAGGCGTTGCCGCTCATCTTCTGGCAGGTGGATCATATTAACACAGTCTGTTCGGTGGATTGACACCCCACGGCCTTTGGTAATATAGCCCACAATCTCATCTCCTGGTACTGGATTACAGCACTTAGAGAAGCGAACAGCTAAATCGCCTACACCTTTGACAATAATACCACTTTTACTAGAGGCATTTTTTCGTTTAGACTCTTTGTTATCGATGGTCAATTTATCTGGTAACTGCTTTGGTTTACCTTTTTCATATTCTTCAATGAGCTTCTGGACAATTTGGCCTTCTTTAATGCCACCATGACCGACAGTTGCACAAAGAGAGTCCCATGACGTTAGACCGTTTTTTCTTAGGACCGCCTTGGTGGTCTTATCTGTTACAAGTTCATTTAAATTATAGCCTTTTTTCTTAGCATATTGTTCTAGCATTTCTTTACCACGAATAATATTTTCTTCTTTGAACTGCTTACGGAACCACTGGTTGATCTTAGTTCTAGCTTGAGAACTTTTTACAATCTTAAGCCAGTCCCGGCTTGGTCCTTTAGAATTTTGGGACGTCATAATCTCAAGTCTGTCACCATTTTTTATAATATAGTCAAAAGTAACGATTCTTCCGTTAGCTTTGGCTCCTACCATCATGTTACCCACAGCACTGTGGATATTATAAGCAAAGTCAATAGGTGTAGACCCTAGTGGTAGGGTCATTAAATCACCTGTTGGGGTAAAAACATAAACCTGATCTGTATAAACATCAAGATCTAGTTTAATGGCATCCATAAACTCTTGGTTATCAGTCATATCCCTTTGCCATTCTAAGATTTGTCTTAGCCAGGCTAATTTTTCCTCGGATTGATCTTGGCCTGTTTCTTGGTTACCATCTTTATATTTCCAGTGGGCCGCAATTCCATATTCAGCTGTTCGGTGCATGTCCTCTGTCCGAATTTGCAGTTCAAAGGGTGTTCCTTCAGGCCCCATTAGGGTTGTATGAAGAGATTGGTACATATTAGGTTTAGGCATTGCAATATAATCCTTGAACCTACCTGGTATGGGCTTATACATTTCATGAACAACCCCCAAAGCGCCGTAGCAATCTTTAACGTTATCCACAATAGCCCTAACGGCGAATAAGTCATAAATTTGGTCAAGGGTTTTATTTTGATTAATAATCTTTTTATATATGCTAAAAAAGTGCTTTGGCCGCCCTTCTACGGAGGCATGAACACCAGCTTCTTTTAACTTTTCCTTAATTTCTTCTATAATGGCATCAATATATTCGATGCGCTCGCCTCTTTTTTTAGCAATCTTGTGTACCAGGTCATAATAGACATCTTTTTCTAGGTACCTAAGGGCTAAATCTTCAAGCTCAGCTTTTATTTTACTAATCCCTAACCTATGGGCCAAGGGTGCATAAATATGCAGGGTTTCTTCTGCTTTTTCTATTTGCTTCTCAGGCGACATGTATTTTAGGGTCAACATATTATGGAGCCTATCAGCAAGTTTAATTAAAACAACCCGAATATCTTGGGCCATGGCTAAAAACATCTTACGGTAGTTTTCTGCCTGTGCTTCTTCTTTTTGAGCTTCTTTATTAGATGATGAATACTGAATTTGCCCAAGCTTGGTTACGCCGTCCACTAACAAGGCAACTTCTTCACTAAACATGTCAGAAATCTCCTCAAATGTATAGGCTGTATCCTCAATAACATCATGAAGAATTCCAGCTACAATCGATTCCTTATCAAGTTCAAGATCTGCTAAAATACAAGCAACTTCCAATGGATGAATAATATACGGCTCACCTGATTTTCTTAGTTGGTTTTTGTGAGCTTCATAGGCAAGATCATAAGCTTTTTTAATCATAGAAACATCATCAGAGGGATGGTATAGATTCACTTTATCCATTAACCGTTTAAAAATCATATCTGGTTCCATTTTTTCTCCCCCCTATCATTTTATATACATACTTTCTATTATATCTTATTTGCTGACAATATTCACTAATAACCGCCTAATATTTTATAAGAGATGACACATGATAGCCTTTAAATAAATCAATTCCTTTTAAAAATTCAAGTTCAATTAAGTATTCAATTTTTACAATTTCTCCGCCCATTTTTTCAATTAGGTCAATCATAGCCCTTGTTGTTCCACCTGTTGCAAGTAAATCATCTACAATGACAACTTTTTGTCCTGGCTTAATGGCGTCAATATGAAGTTCTATGGTAGAGCTTCCGTATTCTAAGTCATAATCTTGAGAAATTGTTTTGTATGGAAGCTTTCCAGGTTTTCGAACAGGGACAAATCCTTTATTTAGATTGTAGGCAATAGGCACGCCAAATATAAATCCTCTAGACTCCGGTCCTATAACAAGATCAAAATCAAGGTCTTTAAGGTTTGCTTGCATCCTATCAATAGCCTCCTTAAGTCCTTTAGGATCTTGTAGAAGTGGTGTAATATCTTTAAAAACAACCCCTTTTTCTGGAAAGTCTACGACGTCTCTGATTAAATCTTCTAACTTCATTAATTTGTCCCCCTTGATTATATTAAATGCTTTCATTTAGCTTTGATAGTTGTTTGTATTTTATAGAATTTGCCAAGTCATTCTTGGCGCCTTCAATAATCTTAAATTTTATAATACCATTTTTGTTATGATATTTATAGGCTAGAAGCCCTAACTCTGTAAATATATCTAGAATCTGAAAAGCTTTATATTCACTCATATAGGCCCGCTTACTCTCTCTTAGTAAAGCATGCATAGATTCTTCATGAATCTTAGCCATACTAAGCTGTTTTAAGTAGCGGTAGATGGCTATAGCATCATCCCTAGTTGGGATCATATGCTTTAGAGTGTCCTCATAACTACTAATATAACAGTTTTCACTAGTATTTGTAAACACTTTAAGTTTTTCTACCGTAGGTTCTGGCATTTCTTTGTATAGGGATAAAAAATAGTTGCTTTTTCTCACCTCATCATCTGGTGATTTTATATCTTTAATGACAAGTTGGGGTGTTACTTTTCCCAGCCACTCATTTTTTTGAAGGTTACCTGCAATCATCACTGTTTCATCTTTTGCAATGACCCTCTCTTGATAGGCCATACTAAAGCCAATGGCATCAATTAACCGGTCCGGGGTGTATAGCTGCATTTTGAGGTGACTGCCATCAGCCCCAATAGCTCTGGTATTATAAACCTTTGCCTTGTAGGCAAACACTGGGGTTGGATTACCAATACCGTAAGGCTCAAGTTCCTCTAAGGCTTCTGCTAAAGGAATATTCACCTGGCTCTCACTTAGCTCACAATCTATTTTCATCTTTCGTCTTAACATTTCTTTGTTAATAATAGGCTTAGCATGGACATTAATATGGTCTCTAAACCCATTAATCTTATCTTTGTCTAAAGATAAACCTGCAGCCATATCATGCCCCCCAAATTTACTTAGAAACCCTTGTGAGTGACATAGGGCCTCATATAAACTAAAGCCCTCTATACTACGGGCAGACCCTGTGGCATTACCATCTTCTTCAATAGAAATAACGATACTGGGCTTATAGTAGCGCTCTGTAATCCTTGAGGCAACAATCCCTATAACCCCTTTGTGCCAACCTTCAGAGGCTACCACAATGACTTTTTGATCCTTAATATTAGGGTCTTCATCAATCTTTTTAATGGCAAGGCTAACAATTTCTTGTTCCATTGCCTGACGTTTCTTATTTTCCTCATCAAGGTCCTGGGCAATCTTCATGGCTAGGGACCTATTATTGGTTGTAAAGAGCTCCACCCCTTTTTTAGCATCCCCTAGTCTTCCAGCAACGTTAAGCCTTGGCCCTATTTGAAAACCAATGGTTCCGGCACTTATTTTCTTATCCTTTTGCTTGGACACTTCTAACAAGGCATCGAGGCCTACATTCCATGTTTTAGGGATGGTATGGAAGGCATTCTTAACGATAATCCTGTTTTCATCTATTAAAGGCACCATATCTGCAACAGTTCCAATGGCCACAATATCAATGTACTTCCAAATTGTATCAACCTTATTACTCTGGATTGCCAAGGCATGAATCAATTTAAACGCAACCCCTACCCCTGCTAGTTCTTTAAAAGGATATGTAGCGTCTGGCCGCTTAGGATTAATCACTGCCTGGGCATTTGGTAATGTCTCTGGGCATTCATGGTGATCTGTGATAATAATATCAAGGCCAATACCCTTTGCAAATTCAACTTCTTTATTGGCTGAAATCCCCGTATCCACAGAAATCAGTAAGCTTGTCCCTGAGTTCCTAATGGTCTCTAAGGCCTCTGTATTGAAACCATACCCTTCACTTACCCTATCTGGAATATAGTAATCAACTTTATACCCATTTTCTTTGAAGTATAGATATAAAATCGATGTACTTGTAATGCCGTCAACATCATAATCCCCGTAGATTGTTATTTTTTCTCCAGCGCACTTTGCTGCTTGAACTCTTTCAACGGCTTTTTCCATATCTGGTAAAGCCATTGGGTCATGCATTTTTTCAAAGCTTGGGGATAAAAACAATCTCTTGTCTTCTGGTGTAACAATTCCCCGCTCACTTAAAATAGCACCTATAATCTCTTGCTCTGTTTTGGTATTTTCTAAATGGCTCTGGTCATTCTTCATGGTCCATTTGTATTTTCCTATAATCATAATTTTGCACCTCACTGTAAACTATATTATAACATATTCAAGAGAAACGTGTATAAGCCTTGATTGTGGTATCAATTTAATTTTATCTATGATATAATATAGCCGTATTTACATTAAATAGGAGTGTTGTTATGTC
>CAZLPH010000087.1:8705-10258 GCA_964561345.1 uncultured Candidatus Epulonipiscium sp. | reverse complement strand
TTATCAATACCACCATTAGATGCTTGGGCATTGGCCTTTATATAATCAAGCTCGTTGGTCCATAGGTTAGCCATTGAAGATCCTAAGGGGTAGAGAGCACCTGTGGTTGCTGCCGTCGGTATATTAATAACCACCTCTTCTTTTTTACCACCTTCTTCTTTACTGCTTGTTCCTTCTGCTTTAGAGCCGCAACCTGTTAAAATCATTGTTAGGACTGTTGCTACCATTATTAATTGCTTAATTTTCATATTTGCCTCCATATTATATCTTGATATTTTATATTTGTATCGTTTCTTGATCTTTATTTCTTTTTTGAACAATTATTATTGCTATTAGTAAAACAATTCCTATAATGTCTGTTTGCAAGGTTGGAGATATGGCTAGAAATCCAATCCCAATTAACAACACTCTTGTAAACATAGAACATCTTTTAACTAGCATTCCTTCTAGCCCTGCCGAGAGACTTATAACCCCTATGCAAGCAGTTATTAAAGCCCTTATGGTTAAAGATAAAGGAACCCCTTCTGTACTTCCCATTAGTAATACTGGGTTGTTTAAAAAGAAAAATGGAATAATAAATCCGGTAATCCCTAACTTTACAGCTATAATAGATGTTTTTGTCTGCTTAGCCTTTGCAATACCTGCCGCTACATAGGAGCTCATGGCCACTGGGGGTGTAATGTTAGATAGGCAGGCATAGATTAAGCAAAACATATGTGCTGCCATTGGGGTGGCCCCTACAGTGATCAGTACTGGTACGGCTACAGCTGCAACAATAACATAAGCTGCCACACCTGGAACACCCATTCCTAAGATTATACTCATGATCATAACCATAAAGCCACCTAAGAACAATTGCCCTTCACCTACTATTTTTAGAACCACATAGCCAAAACTAAGGCCTAGACCTGTTAAGGATACAGTTCCTATGACTAAACCAATAAGGACACAAGACACACCAACACCAACGGCCCCTCTTGCCCCTTCTTCTATGGCTTCTATAATAGTTGCAAGCCCCATCCGCGTTTCCTTGCGAAGAGCGGCAGCAATAACAGTTGAGAAAATAGCTGCAACTGCTGCAAATAAAGGGGTATATCCCATCATCATCATACCAATGAGCAAGACTAAAGGAATAATAAGATGCCCTCTTTCCTTCATTACCTTTTTAGCATTGGGAATGTTTTCTTTTGACAACCCCTTAAGGCCTAATTTTTTTGCCTCTAAATGAACCGAAACGATAATTCCTAAGTAATACAAAAAAGCTGGTAAAATTGCCGCTACCATAACTTTGGCATAGCTAACACCTAAAAACTCAGCCATAACAAATCCCACAGCTCCCATAATTGGCGGGGCGAACTGCCCACCAGTAGAGGCAACTGCTTCTACTGCCCCTGCAAATTCTGCCTTATAGCCTGTTTTCTTCATAAGTGGAATGGTAATGGTTCCTGTGGTTGCTACGTTGGCAATGGCACTCCCATTGATCATGCCAAGTAATGCACTGGCTAGAACAGCAACTTTAGCAGGTCCTCCTGGTGAGCGTCCGACTAAAGTTA
>CAZLPH010000087.1:0-8605 GCA_964561345.1 uncultured Candidatus Epulonipiscium sp. | reverse complement strand
GCAACCCGCTGATAATTCATAACAAGATAGCCAAAAACAACAATGGTTAATATCACTAAGGCCACATCATATAGTGGCGGTGCTACCTTTTTCCTATCTTCTTTTTTATGAGATGGATAAAGTAAGAAGGCAAATACCAGTAAAAACATGGCATGGTAAGCACGTAAACTAATGGCATCTAATATCCCAATTGTATTAAAGTATAATTGAAATATAGTCCATCCTACTAGAAGAATCATGATCCCTTTAGCCATCATCCCCTTATAGTCTCTTAGACGCATATCTGCATCATTTTCCTCCAGCAATCTCTGAGCTTCTTTTTCCTCTTGGCTTATCAAAGCACTACCCCTTCCTTATCAAGTATGTAACAACTAGCTTGTAAAATTAATACCTAATAATATACCACTTATTCCCCCTTATAGCAATGCCTTTCATGGCCTTAAACTAGACAATTAATTAAAGGTCATGTAGACCAGTAGTAATATAAAAGGTTATATGATCAGGAGGATATTAATGCGTGAATCGATAAACATCAAAGACTTACATGTTTCCTATGGGGATAATGAAGTTCTTAGGGATATTACTGTGTCTATAGAAACTGGAAAACTAGTGGGTATTTTAGGGCCAAATGGTTCCGGAAAATCAACCTTTATAAAAGCTATTCTAGGATTAGTCCCAGTGGATAAGGGAAAGGTTACAATACTTGGTAAGCCCCTTAAGCAAGTAAGAAAAAACATTGGATATAAACCCCAAAAATCAACCATTGATTGGGACTTTCCAATTGTGGTAAAAGATACTGTCCTTCTTGGTACCTATCCCAAACTTGGGCTTTTTAGGAGACCAACAAAAAAGGAAAAGAACTGGGCCATGGAATGCCTTAAAAAAGTCGGGATGGAAAAGTATGCTCATAGGCAAATTGGTGAATTATTTGGTGGTCAACAGCAAAGAGTTTTTCTTGCCAGAGCACTTGCACAAGAAGCAGAGTGTTTTTTCCTGGACGAGCCTTTTGTAGGAATCGACGTTTCTAGTGAAGAGGTTATTATTAACATTCTTAAAGAGCTTCGTGATCAGGGCAAAACTGTTTTTGTTGTCCACCATGATTTAATGAAGGTAGAAGATTATTTTGATGATCTTATTGTTATTAATAAAACATTAGTTGGCGCTGGACCCGTAGACCTTATTTTTAGGCCAGGCCTTATGCAAAAAACCTACCAAGATCCGCTGTCAATGATCCAAAACTTTAGAGGTGGAAACAACTAATGGCCTTTATCCAAGATTTATTAACTTATGGCTTTTTATAGAAAGCCCTTATTACCTCTGTAATGGTTGGCATTATTTGCGGGGTCATTGGAAGCTTTATTGTTTTACGTGGCATGGCACTCATGGGTAATGCTATTTCCCACGCTGTCTTGCCAGGAGTTGCTATTTCTTATATGCTAGGGATTAACTATTTTTATGGGGCCGTTGTAACAGGCGTTTTAACCGCCTTAGCCATTGGCGCAATTAGCCAAAATAGCCGGATCAAAAGTGATGCATCAATTGGAATTGTATTCTCAGCCGCCTTTGCTATTGGGATTATTCTTATTACTGCGGCCCAAAGTGCCACAGATCTTACACAAATCTTATTTGGAAATGTATTGCACGTCAGATCTTCAGATATGTGGCTAACACTGATTATAGGCGCCATTGTCCTTCTTGTGGTTATTGTGTTTTACAAAGAACTACTTGTTTCTAGCTTTGACGAAACAATGTCAGCCGTATATGGTCTTAAGACACGTTTCATTCATTATGGTATAATGGTTCTTTTAACCTTAGTAACCGTTGCATCTTTGCAAACAGTAGGTGTTATTCTGGTTGTGTCTATGTTAATAACACCAGCTTCTACTGCATACTTATTATCTAACAGGCTATCAACCATGATTGTACTCTCTTCTATTTTCGGGGCATTGTCTGCCATTATAGGCATGTCCTTTAGCTATGTTTATAATCTACCATCTGGTCCTGTTATAGCACTAGCCACAACTACTATTTTTTTAGTGGCATTAATCTTTTCACCTAAACAAGGACTGATTTTGAAAATAAGAATAAAAAAAAATTAAAAAATTTAAGGAGACTAGTAAAATGAAACAAATATTAAGATTTTTTATAGCTGTAAGTATGTCAGCCATTTTGTTAATTGCTTGTGCACCAACAAATGATAAAACAAGCGTCCCTTCTAATGATGATAATCCTCTAAAGGTTGTTACATCCTTTACGATCATTGCAGATATTGCTCGGGAAATAGGTGGTGACCATGTGGAGATTTATAATCTCGTCCCCACTGGAACAGATCCTCATGAGTATGAACCTTTACCAAAAGATATTAAGGCAACTACCGATGCTGACATACTATTTTATAATGGCTTAAACCTTGAAGGTGGCAAAGATGGGTGGTTCTTTAAGATGATTGACTCTGTTAAACAAAAAGAGGAGAACATTTATAGCTTAACGGACCGTGTAGAACCTATGTATCTGAGCAATCCCGATGGAACAGAGGAGGAAATTAACCCTCATTCATTTATTGCACCTTTAGTTGGTATCAAAATGGCTGAAGATATGCGTGATGCTCTAATGGAAAAAGACTCAAGTAATAAGGCATACTACGAAGAAAGTGCCAATCAATATATTCGCAGATTAAAAGAAATCGAAAAAAATTATGCTGACATAATTAATGATATTCCAGAAGAAAACCATGTCCTTGTCACCAGCGAACGGGCTTTTCAGTATATGGCTGATGATTACGGTTTAAAAGAGGGCTATATTGGGGCAGTTGACACTGAAGAAAATGGATCACCTAAACAAATTAAATCATTACTAAATTTCATCAATAATCATAACGTTCCTGTTCTTTTTGTAGAATCAAATGTGGATACGCGCCCTATGGAAACTGTTTCAAAGGAAACGGGTATCCCAATTGCCAAAAAACCAATCTACTCTGATGAAATTGGGAATCCTGGTGAAGAGGTAGATACCTATGTTAAGTATTTAAATTATAATATTGAACTGATTCATGATGAGTTAAGCAAATAAATAACCTTCAAAAAGGCAGCTATCATTGAAATGATAGCTGCCTTTTTGAAGGTTACATAATCGACGCGTTATAAATCTCCTCTACTGATTTTCCTAAGGTATCATTAAATGCCTCTTGGCTCTGATCTACATCTAATCCTTCTACTAATGCCCTTGAGAAGCTGGCTATTAACCCTGGATTTTGCCCCAGGCCCTTCACTGCATCTTCTCTGCTATAACCACCGGAAAGTGCAACCACACGGAGTACTTTAGGATGATTAATTAGGTCTGAGAAGAAACCATCTTGTGTTGGAATTGAAAGCTTTAACATAACGACTTCATTGTCTTGCAGACTTTCTAAGTGTTTTAAAATCTCTAGTTTCATTAGCCGTTCAGATTTTTCTTTCTCTGGGCTATAGATATCAACCTCAGGTTCCAAAATCGGAATAAGGCCTCGTCTAATGATTCTTTTCCCCACTTCAAACTGCTGAGCAACAACTTGTTCTATGCCTTCTACATTAGCCTTTTTAATAACGGCCCGCATCTTTGTTCCAAATATATTCCTGACCACTGCCCTATCTAGTAACTTGTCTAAATCTGGTATAGGTTTCATAAGCTGAACACCATCTTTTTCTTCTTGTAAACCTTGGTCAATCTTCAAAATTGATAATATACCTTTTTTCTCCCATAAATAATCTGGTGTCAACATGCCTCTAACCATACCATCCATGGTTTGTTCAAATAAAATTGTTGCTAGAATATGATCTGATTGGAATGAAGGACTTGCCATAATTCTAGCCCTCATTTGGTGTACTAAGTCAAACATTTGTGATTCATTTTGGTAGGTATTTTCTAATATGCCATATCCCATTAATGCTTTTGGTGTGCTACCACCACTTTGATCTAAGGCAGCAATAAATCCATTTCCATTTTTCATCCTGTTTATTTTTTTCTCGTCCATTATATACACCCTTTCTTCTTGATAATGATAGTGTTTATATCTATTATACTCTAATTTTATCAAAAATTCAGATATATGCATAGGTTTATTTTTAAAATACAATAGGTCCTACAATGTTTTGAAGAACTGCCACAACACTCCACCCTGCAATCTCACAATGAGCAGAATAAATATTAATATCTGTTGCAACACTTTTTCCTTGAATTTCAATTTTATATTGATCCCCTCTAAAGTTAGGGACTGCATCGATATTCATAATAGTCTCTTCTGGGCCTGCACAAGCAAGTGCTGTAGCAACTGCCACGTTAAAATGAAATGGTAACATTTCAATGGCTTGCTTTGTATTTCCTGTAAATACCCTCTCTGGCTCTTCAATGTCCATTAAGCCTTCTTTATATAAGGGGCTATGATACAAGGAACCAGGCATTTTCATAGAGGTCATGGTTGCTTTTATTGGGCTCATAAGAGTTGCTGTTCGAAGAACATCAAATCCCCCAACCGCTCCACTAGCGATGTAGACCTTTTGCTTGTTTTCTCTTGCTGTTTCTTTAACTCTTTCGTATAGCTCCTTATCCGCAAAAGCGCCCATAGACAGGACAACTATATCAGATCCTGCTTTTAAGACCGTCTCTGTATAGTCTGCCACTGCTTGTGGTGAAGCTGATTCTGCCGTAATATCTGGTTTTAGGGCCATTAGCTCCTCTATACTTGTACAAGCCTTACAATTGTGACGGTCAGCAAAAGCTTGTGTCTTTCCAGGATTCCTCCCTTGTACCCCCACAATTTCATACTCTGGTAGCAAACCATCTCTTACTGCATTAGCCACAATCTCATTTAAATAGCCTGCACCTAACAATGCTAATTTTATTTTCTCCATATTTAAAAACTCCTCTCTTATTATTCTCCTATAATAGCAAGCTTTAAATAAAAAATCAAACAATAATAGCCTCTCTGTTGGCAATTATTGTTTGATTTTGCTTCTATTATTCACTTTATCCTATCTTGCACCCTTATCATAAGGCGTACCGGCTGCTCTTGGGGCTTGAGATTTCTTTGATGTAAAGGCTAAAACAATAAGTGTTGCAACATAGGGAATCATCTTATAAAAGCTATTGGGAATTCCTAGTGTTTTTAGTATTGGTATCCCTGAATATGAAGCTGCTATGGTCTTCATTAACCCAAAGAAGAAGGCTGAATAGAGGATCTTCATAGGATGCCACTGGCCAAATATTAATACCGCCAAGGCTAAGAATCCATAACCTGCCACAGTGGCATTAAAGTTAGTGGATGTTGGTATAACAAATACCAAGCCACCTATTCCCCCTAATGCACCTGATATCATAACACCCGCATATCTTATTTTATAAACATTAATTCCAACTGAGTCTGCTGCTTGAGGATGTTCACCACAAGCCCTTAGCCTTAGGCCAAATCTTGTCTTATACAAGACGATTGTAGAAATAATTAAGATTAATATCCCTAAGTAAGTTGTGATATAGGCATTTTGGAATAACAAAGGACCAATGACTGGAATATCACCAAGAACAGGAACCTTCTTTATAAAAAATGTGTTATTAAATTGCACCTGTTGCGTTTTGTTTGGTGTAATCAGTCTTGCTGCAAATACAGCAAATGCCGGTGCAAACATATTAAGGGCTGTACCACTAATAACTTGATCTGCCTTCATATTAATGGCTGCATAAGCATGGAACAAGGAAAATAGCATTCCTGATCCTGCTGCAACAAGAATTGCAAGCAACAATAATGGTTGTCCACTCATGCCATCTTGAAGAAAATGGATGAATAAAATACTACAAAAAGCGCCCATGGTCATAATACCCTCAAGGGCTATGTTAACCACACCACTTCGCTCGGAAAACATACCACCTAATGCTACGATTAATAAAGGTATGGTAAAAATCATTGTTTGCTGAAATATAAAATAGATAGTCTCCATTATTCATCGTCTCCTTTCTTTTTTCCAAACCTGGAAATAAACGACTGAATAATAAGTGCAAATGCACTGAAATATATAATAACCGCTATAATTATTTCAATAACTTGTGGTGAAAAGTTAAAGAGTTGCAAGTAAAATCCACCTTGGGTTATATAGGCGATAAAAAGTGCTGAAAAGAATATACCAATAGGATTAGATAAACCAAGTAAGGCAACAGATATACCTGTAAATCCTTCTGCAGCTATAACATCTACAATTTCAATATGTTTACCCGAACCTGCAAGATACAATAGTCCACCTGCAAGACCAGCTAATGCACCGGCAATAAGCATCGAATATATAATGCTTTTCTTTTCATTTATGCCAGCATATTTACTAGCATCTCTATTAAATCCAACAGCCTTTAATTCAAAGCCAAATGTTGTTTTGTTTAAAACAATGTAAATTATAATGACTGCTATAATAGAGATTAAAATCCCCCCATGAATACTAGAACCTGGAAAGATCTTATCAAGGCCTAATTTCGGAATTTTTGAATAGTCTGGCACTGGCATTGATTGGTTTCTTTTCTGGTCAAATAAAACCACGCTATTGCCAACTAAGTAATTTACAAAATACATGCCAATATAATTCATCATGATAGATGATATTACTTCGTGAACATTATAATAAGCTTTTAACAATCCTGGAATCAAGGCCCATAAGGCACCTGCAACAAATGATGCCGCTAATGCTACAATCCAGTGACCAGGTCCCATGGGTTTAATTGCTACCGCTACATAAATTCCTGCAAATGCCCCCATAATAAATTGGCCCGAAGCCCCTATATTAAATAAACCTGTTTTAAATGCAAAACCAACGGATAAACCCGTTAACATAATTGGGGTTGCAAAATAAAGGACTTGTCCGACTCCCTTAGATCCATGGGTAAGTGCTCCTGTAAGAATGGTAATAAAGCCGCCAACTGCTTGGGTGGGATTACTAATTAATAATATTAAAAATCCAAAAACCAGTCCTACTAATATTGCAAAAACTGAAGATAGAACACCTAGATTAAGTTTAAACTTGTTTTTACTATTTGACGTTTTAATAATTCTCCCCCCTTTTTGATCCTGCCATATATAGGCCAAGTTCCCTAGTCGTGGTTATACTTGGGTCTAAGGATGCCACAATGGCGCCTTGATAAATAACGAGTATCTTATCACTTAAATTCATTACTTCGTCTAATTCAAGGGACACTAATAAAACAGCATTTCCCTTATCACGTTCAATCACTAACTGCTTATGAATATTGGCAATAGCACCAACATCAAGTCCCCTTGTAGGCTGGACCGCAACTAAAACATCTGGCTCCCTAGCAACTTCCCTTGCAATAATAACCTTTTGCTGGTTTCCACCCGACATACTTCTTGTGGGTGTTTTAATCCCTTGTCCACTTCTAATATCATAGTCTTCTATAAGCTTTTCACCATATTTATTGATATTATTATAATTTAAAAATCCATTTTTACTAAATTTAGGCTCAAAGTACTGCTGGAGGACACTATTTTCTGCTAGGTTGTAATCAAGTACGAGTCCGTAGCGGTGCCTATCTTCTGGTATATGAGACAAGCCATGGGTGTTTCTATATCTAATAGAACGTTTGGTCATATCTTCCCCGTTTATAATAACCTGGCCTGAATCTGGTGCTAACAGGCCTGTAATTGCATGGACTAACTCTGTTTGCCCATTCCCATCAATTCCTGCAATACAGACGATTTCACCACGCTTAACATCAAAGCTTACATTATCAACTATGTTTTCACTATGACCTTCCCGTTTTGATTGGACGGATAGTCCTTTAACTTCTAGCACACTTTCTGTTGGTTTTGATTTGGATTTATTAATATTCAGATCAATTTTTCTACCAACCATCATCTCAGACATTTTTTCAACATCTGTATCTTTAACATCAACAACACCGATGTATTTTCCACGTCTAAGGACAGTACACTTATCAGCAACTTGCTTAATTTCAGCTAGCTTATGAGTAATAAACACAATGGACTTTCCTTCTTTTACTAAGGTAAGCATTATATTCATGAGTTCATCTATTTCTTGTGGTGTTAAAACTGCCGTTGGCTCATCTAAAATTAATATCTCATTGTCTCTATAAAGCATTTTCAATATTTCTACCCGTTGCTGCATACCTACTGTAATATCTGAGATTAATTCATCTGGATCGATTCTCAAATTATATTTTTCACTTAGTTCGACAATTCTTTTACGCGCTTTATCCATTTTCAAAAACCCACGCTCTGTTGTCTCAACACCTAAAATAATGTTTTGTAACACAGTAAAGTTGTGGACAAGCTTAAAGTGCTGATGAACCATCCCTATACCAAGTTCATTGGCATCTAAAGGGTTGTTTATTGCTACTTCCTTACCCCTGATCTTAATATGCCCCTCTTCTGGTTGATAGAGGCCAAATAAGACACTCATAAGGGTAGATTTCCCAGCACCATTTTCACCTAGCAAGGCATGAATTTCCCCCTTTTTAACTTGAAGCGTAATATTATCGTTTGCTTTAATACCTGGAAACTCCTTTGTAATACCATTCATCTCAATAATATATTCCACCCGCATACCCTCCTAACTAA
>CAZLPH010000086.1:0-10270 GCA_964561345.1 uncultured Candidatus Epulonipiscium sp. | reverse complement strand
ATCATATCAAAAAACAAGGGTAAATCAAAGGATTTTATGATATGATAGTGTTAAAAGATTCACACTATAAAAAGATTGACATGATTAAATTTAAAGATATACTTATATTAAGATAAAAGAGAGGGATTGAGATATAATGGCTAACGAACGAAAGATTTCCATGGCTGTCATTAGACGGCTTCCTAGATATTATAGATATTTAGGGGAACTAATAGATAATGATATTACCAGAATTTCGTCACGAGAATTAAGTGAAAGAATGAAAGTAACAGCATCACAGATAAGGCAGGACCTAAATAATTTTGGAGGATTTGGTCAACAAGGATATGGCTATAACGTAGAGTATTTACATGCGGAAATAGCTAAGATTTTAGGACTAGATAAGACACACAAAATGATTATTGTAGGTGCTGGAAATTTAGGACAGGCCCTAGCAAATTATACATCTTTTGAAAAACGTGGATTTGAACTGGTTGGTATGTTTGATGTTAACCCAAGATTGCTAGGAATGACAATTAGAGGGGTCGAAGTATATGATATTGACCTCTTAGAGGATTTTGTTAAAGAACATAAAGTAGACATTGCTATGTTAACAATGCCTAAAGCTAATATAAAAGAGATGGCAAATAATTTGGCAAAATGGGGAATAAGAGGCTTATGGAACTTCTCACCACTGGATTTATATTTACCAAGTAATGTTCAAGTGGAGAATGTCCACTTATCCCATAGCCTAATGACCCTAGCTTACAAAATTAATGAAGCTAGTGATTCTTCTGAAAATCAGGACTAGGAGTGAGTCGCATGGATTTGGATATATTAATTAATCCCATCATTGGTGGGATTATTGGTTACGCAACAAATTATCTAGCAATTAAAATGTTATTTAGGCCACATGAGGCAAAATATATTGGCAAGATCAAAATACCATTTACACCAGGTTTAATTCCAAAAGAAAAGGCAACATTAGCCAAACAAATGGGAGAGATTACAGAATCGTATTTGTTAACAGAAGATATGCTTGTTGAGACCCTAACGGGGCCTAAAGTAAAGGATGTTTTTGTGGCATTTACAGAGGGTATTCCGGTATCTATAAAAGATAGCAAGAAAACCATTGGCCAAGTAGCACAAGATATATTAGGAGACCAGCTACAAAGTAGCACAGAAGCAGTGGTAGACCAATTAGCTTTAGAAATTATAACCATCCTAAGGTCCCGAGACGTTATGGCCCAAGCGATTCCTTATATTTCAAATGCAGTATGGGCAATAGCAAGGGATCATATTTCCAAGGGTATGAGTGATAATGCCATAGCACATTATATAAAAGAGTTAGCCTTAAACTCTTTAGAAAATGAGACCACCAAAGAGCATGTTTACAAGACAATAGATGAGCTAGAACAAACCTTATACCTCATGCTAAGGGAGAATGCGGCTAGGATAGGAGAAGGGATTATAGGGGCTGTTGGAGAAGGGGAAGAGGCTGAAAAGATTAAAGAAACCTTGCAGCACTGGATCGATGAAAACTTTAACCCAATGGTATCTATGTTTGTAAAGGTTGACAAAATATATGAAGGGATTATCAATTTTGCAACAGAAGCCCTTCATGATCCAGAGCGAAATAAAAAATTTGGAGAATTACTATGTACTGTGGTAAAAGGCATTAAGGAAAGTGACCCAGACTACAAAGATACAGTCATTGATTTGATGAAAAACCAAATAAATGAAGAAAACATGGGGATACTAATTAGCATAATAGTAGACGAGCTCAGTAATAAGGAAATCCCTGCTAAAGTTCAAATTGAAAAGTGGATTTACAATAAGTGGGAACAGTCAGTTGATACAGAGGAATTTTCAAGATTAATCAAAAAGGTTCTAAGAGAACTAGCAGGGTATAGTGGGAAAATACCATTTGCTGATGTAAGCTTGATGATACCTAACAACGCAAAAAAACAGATTAATGACAAAGTATTTTCTTATTATATAAAACTAGTAAAAAACAACTCAACAAGTGTTGCTCAGATAATGAATATATCACATATAGTAGAAAGTAAAATTAATGAATTTTCTTCTAAGGAAGCAGAAAAACTTATTTTATCTGTTGTTAAAACCCAACTAAGAGGAATTACGTGGATTGGTGCTCTTCTTGGTACCCTTATAGGGATTGTTTCGAATTTTATTGGCTAAAAGGTATAAGTAACACTTATACCTTTTTTTGTAATGGTTTTTTACTCATAAGAAGGTATAATAGAAGGAAATAAGAAAGGGGTGTAAATATTGCTTTATAAAAAAAATAAGCAAAGATATAAATGCAGAATAATAATGTTAATGGTCATAATTAGTGTCATAGCAGCTAAGGGGATATTTGCACAAAATCACAGTGGATATGGAAAGCCTTTTGCTACTTATAAAGCAGCTGAAGGCTTTACAATTACAAGTTATTCCTCCAATTGGAACACATATTCAAAGCTGAGAGAGATTGCAAATGAACTCCTATCTAATGAGTACGGAGAAGAAATTGCCTATCTTAAGAATATCTATATTTACCCAGATTCCCCAGATGGCGTTTTAGCTTACACCCATTATGATCTGACCAGGAATTATTCCGGAAACTATGCCTATAAAAACAATGCATACATTGAAATCTTTGATGGTAACACCTATAAGAGTGTAAGGGATATGGCCTGGGTATTATCTCATGAATATGGTCATCATTTTACAATATACCATTTGGTTAATAAGGAAAATAAGTTTTTTAACAAGTGGAAAAACACAGGCTACGCACAGGTTAGAAATATAGTCAACCATCCCAAAATAAGCTATGAGCTAGATGCTATAGGAGACTTATATAAGTGGGATATAATGGAGATGGCAGCTGAAGACTATGTCCAGCTATTTGGATCTCCAAATGCAAGAAGAAGTGTTATCTATAAAGATATACAACAGAAAATTAATGAAAATACAAGCAATCAATTTAACCATACACTAGGATTTAATATGGCGCCTCAAGATAATCTGGAAATCCCATTGGCAGCAGATGTAAGAGGCCTAGAAGAGTATTGGCGGAACTTAGCTAACTTGCCTAAACAAAAAAGTAATAAGGTCCCTAAAAAGCCGCGGCTAAAACTAGTAACTAAAAAAGAAGTGGCAAGTGGACGATATCAATATAGAATAGAGTGGGAAGACCTTCCAGGCAATGAGAAATATGAATACACCTTAGTAAGCTATCCAGAAGGAGAATATAACTTTCCCTATCCGGTTAAGACAGTAAAGCCGGGGGAAGATACCTATGCCACTATAGGAAATGGTTTGAGGATCAATCCGGCAACGGGTCGCCAGGAACTGATTTTGGATGATTACAACGGTCGCTACACCTTTGTTTTGTATATAAAAGATGGCAGTAACAAGATATATAGGGGTGAACCTCTTTATGTAAATTTTAACTACCCAGTTATTGAGCACAAGGGATTATACAAGGATATGTTACCGGGGGACTGGTCTTATGATGCAATAAGCCAACTTCACAAACGAAAAATAATGGTTGGATCCCCAGATCAGTACTTTTACCCTCTAAAGCGTGTCACATATTCTGACATCATAACCATATTAAGCAGAATTGATGCAAGCATAAATATGAAGGCAGTAGCCGTCAAAAATAAGGATATTACAAGAGATGATATGGCCTTATTACTGCATCACTTTATGAGGGCAAAAAAAGCTTCCCTAGATGAAATAAATAAGAATCCAAACTTTAAGGATCAGGTTAGTATTTCAAATAAGAAAGAAGTTAATGCCTTATACAAAGCAGGCATTATTGGTGGTAACAATGGAAGTTATTACCCTAAAAATTATGTCACAAGACAGGAGTTAGCATCTGTCATCATAAGAATACTAAAATATTAGATGAAACATATAAGGGGGATAAAATGTTTTTTAAAAGAAGGCAAAAGAAAAATAAACAGCTAGAGGAAGTTTCGACTTTAGAAGAACTAGGAACAAAGCAGCTTAAAAAACAAAGAATGCCCATTATTACCTTAGATAATTCCTGGCATCAACTGATTGCAGATATTAAAACACCCCAAATAAGTGTATTAGAAAAAGACCTTAATAGCCTCCTAAAAGAACAAGGTAAACTTAATACAGACTACGTGGAATATACAAGGTTAAAAAAAGAAATGCTAGATACCATACTTGAGCTTACCCATGAAGCATTTGAACTTGGGTCTGATCAAGCAATGAAAAAAATAGAAGACCAACAAAAGATGGTTTTAAAAATTAATGAAAAATTAGAAATAATAGAACCGAGGCTAGATATTATTCCAGGGGAAATACAAGAAATTAATAATATGTTAATTGATCAGACTGCTCAGCTTTGCTATGGACATATTAATACTTACAGAGAAAAAAGCCAGATACTAGATGAAGAAATACAAATTATTCGTAGTACACTAATGAAAAAAACAGAAGAAAAAAAGACATATGATAAAAAGTTAGAACAAACATATAAGTTTTTACACCAGCTAGTAGGTGCGGATTTTATAGAAAAACTGGACAATGTCTACTGGGGGGAAACAGAATGATTGCAGGAATTGGAAATGATATTATAGAAACCAAAAGAATAAAAAAAGCAGTGGAAACAAATCCTAAATTTCTTTTAAAGTATTTTACGTCAAAAGAGCGGAATTACTTTGAAGAACGTAATCATTCCTATGAAAGTATAGCCGGCAATTTTGCTGCTAAAGAAGCGGTTAGTAAAGCTCTAGGGACAGGATTTAGTGGGTTTGGACCAATTGACATTGAGATTAGTAGAAATGAAGCGGGGGGACCGGTGGTGTTTCTTTATGGAAGGGCAAAGAAGCTGGCAGAGGAAAGGGGTATAATACAAATATGGGTTAGTATTTCTCATTGTAAGGCTTATGCAACAGCCTATTCTATTGCTGAAATAGGCTTGTAAATAAAATGTTCTCATATATTAGTGGACTAGGGCGTATATTTAAAAACAAGAGGACTTCCTATTAACCAAATAAGGAGAGAACATGATCAAAAAAATAATTTGTTTAAGCTTGTTTGTATTAAGTTTATCTGTCCTAGGATGCAACCACAGCTCACACCCTGGTACGGCACAAGAAAAGTTAATAAACATGACGGGGTATGCCTGTGTTGCTAGTATATCCCATATAGATGAAGAAAGTTCCAACACTTACGAAAGCAATCAAGTTTACGAAATGGCTGGTAGATATAGGTTTGAGGTGACAAAACCAGACCATATTAAGGGCTTAACGACCATTTATAACGGAGAAAAAGTTATTCAGTATAACCCACAAATAGAAAATCCTAAGGCTGTAGAACTGCCAGTTAATAATTTTAGAAACCAGATATTTTTAGGAACATTTGTGCGAAATTATTTGCAATCAGAGGATGTGGCCATGGCAGTTCAGAAAATGGAAGGGCAGCTTACAACCATGTTAGAAGCCGTCATTCCAGGTGGTAGTAAACACATGAGTACACAAAGGTTGTGGCTTGATAACAAAACGGGGAAGCCAGTTCGAATGACAATCTACAACCAAAATGAGAAAGAAACAATTAAGATAGAGTTTATAGAATTTACCTATGACCCAGAAATTAACGAAAGCATATTTACGATACAATAAAATGGAGGAAAAAATGATTTCATATATGCCACGTGTGGTTGCACAAATAGACGTAGAGGCTATTGCACACAATTATAGACAAATTAAAAAAACCATTCCAAAATACACGCAAATAATGGCTGTTGTTAAGGCGGACGGCTATGGACATGGAGCTGTAGAAGTAGCCCAAATACTACAACAAGAAGGCGTAGACTACTTAGCAGTAGCTATTGCTGCAGAAGGGGCTCAGCTTAGAGAAGTTGGTATAACGGCACCTATTCTAGTCCTGGGTTATACGCCGGCAACTAGTGTTGGGGTCTTAATTGAAAACGACCTAACCCAAACGATTTTTTCATACGAAATGGCAAAATATATTTCATACGAATCTAGTAAAATAGATAAAAAGGTTAAAATACATATTAAAGTTGACACTGGAATGGGAAGGATTGGTTTCTTACCCCATCCAACAAGTATAGAAGAAATTGTGGAGATTAATAAACTGCCCAATATCGATATAGAAGGAATTTACACACATTTCTCTAGTGCAGATGAAAAAGATCAGACTTACACCAAAAAGCAAAACAGTATATTTAATGGATTTTTAAAAGAACTTAGTGAAGTAGATATAGACATTCCCATTGTTCATGCAGCTAACAGTGCGGCAATAATTATGCACAAATATACCTGTTCAAATATGGTAAGATTAGGAATTTCCTTATATGGACACTATCCTTCAGAGCTGGCAAAGTCATACCTAGCGGGCCTTGTGCCTGCAATGTCATTAAAAACCCAGGTCGTCCATATAAAAGAGGTACCAAAAGGTCAATCAATAGGGTATAATAGAAAGCATACAACCAAGGATGTGACAAAAATCGCTACGATACCCATAGGGTATGCTGATGGCTATTCGCGAGGTTTGTCTAACCAAGGGCGTGTACTGATTAGGGGTGAGTATGCACCTGTAATTGGGAATATTTGTATGGATCAATTTATGGTAGATGTGACCCATATAAATTATGTAGCTGTAGGGGATGAGGTGGTTTTATTTGGTAAGCAAGATGATAATGAAATCACAGTCGAAGAGATTGCCAATCTATTAGATACAATTAATTATGAAATCATTTGTATGATTGGAAAAAGAATTCCACGAATATATGTATAAACTCCACAAACTTTGGCAATAATATAATTAGTTCACGTGGAGTAAATCACCAATACTGGGTAGGGGAGTGATTTGCAGTGACACAACGTAAACAAAGTATAAAGTTTTGTTCTCATAGTCTAGAAAAGAGCAAAGGTTTTACATCAGGGGAAAAGACAATGGAAGCAATAGAAAAAATGATCAAAGGGTATCAAGATATGGCAGAAATTAACTTAAAAATCTCAAAACGATGTTTTGAGGTGGAAAGCGAGGCTGATGGTATTTGTATTCGGCTAACGGAGTGTGAGTAAATTATGGTAAAACGCGGAGATATTTTTTATGCAGACTTAAGTCCAGTTGTAGGATCAGAACAGGGTGGTGTAAGACCTGTTCTGGTCATTCAAAATGATATTGGAAACAAGTACAGCCCCACCGTTATATGTGCAGCTATTACATCCCAAATTAATAAAGCTAAACTACCAACACATGTTGAAATTGTTGCAACTAACTATGAGTTAGTTAAAAACTCAGTCATTCTTCTTGAACAAATACGTACAATCGATAAAAAACGATTAAAAGAAAAAATATGTAATTTGGATAAGAGTTTGATGAAAGAAGTAGACAAGAGTATAAAGGTAAGCTTTGGACTGTAATACATAGTAATGTTAGGGAAAGTTTTAAGACTAGAGTCTCTCTAGTCTTTTTTTTGTAGGCTATATGTAGTATACTAAGTATATTGAAGTAGTTAAATGATAGATAAGGAGTAAGACATGGATTTTAGCACAGTATATAAGCAGATTGCTATATTATTTTTGTTAATTGTTGCTGGGTATATGCTCAGGAAAGCAAAGATGATAACAGAAGAGATGGTTCAAAGTCTTACGGATTTTATTTTAAAGATTGCACTACCGGCTATGATTATAGCGGGAATGATGATTACACGAACGCCCCAGAAGCTTAAAGAAAGTATTCTGATACTAATTATTGCTTTTAGCACCTATGCAGGATCGTATATAATGGCTAAGATAGTCACGGGTATTATTAAACCTTTAGAATCCAACAAAGGAATTTTTGAGTTTTCACTTATGTTTTCTAATGTAGGGTTTATGGGTTTTCCGGTAATCGCAACGATATTTGGGGAAGATGCAATTTTCTACGCCGTTATATATAACGTGGCATTTGTTATACTTGTCTATACCCTAGGAATATCCCTAGTGAATGCTTCAGATGATAAATATGAAATAAACATTAAATCCATTTTCAATGCTGGGGTTAATGCCTCCATTGTTGGATTTACTATATTTGCCCTAGCTGTTCCAGTTTCAGAAGTCTTTAAGGGGGTCGTTAGCCTAGTAGGAAACACCACAACGCCTTTATCTATGCTTGTTATTGGCGCTATGTTAGCCACACTCCCATTATCAGAGATGTTTAATAATTGGCGGATATATATAGTAGCAGTGGTTAGGGTATTTGTATTACCCTTAATCGTATTCGTAATTTTTAAATATATTTTGCATGTGGATAATATGATGCTTATAGGCGTGCCTGTTATTATTACAGGTATGCCTGTGGCAGCTAATGCAGCTTTAATTGCACAACAATATGGAAGTGAGCCAGAAGTGGCATCGCAATGTGTATTTATTTCAACACTAATTAGTGTTATTTCAATACCAGTGTTATCACTGTTATTTATTTAAAATTAAACCGTAATTTTCAAAAGGGGTGTTTTTAATGAGAGATATTTTTGATAAAGTGACACAAAGTGCAAAAGATATATCTAAAGGCATTGTAGGGCAAACCAAAACCACTGTAAGTCAGGGGAAGGTTGAGCTGGATTTATTACAAGCGAAAACAGACCTAAAAAAGTTATATACAGAACTTGGTGAGAAGGTATACCAAAATAGGCTATACCCAGATCCAGACCCTATAATAGAAGTGTTATACGAACGTATTGCTGACCAAGAGACACTTGTTAGAGAGTTGGAAAGAAGCGCTATTAATATACGTAGAGAGCAAAAAAATACGTTTGAAAGTGTCAAAAGAGATGTAAAGAGAACATGGGATGGTGAAGGTCAAGAAGAGAGAACACCTGAACCAGATGAAGAAGGATATTTACAAATGAAGTTTTGTGAAAACTGTAATATAGGGAATCACCCTGATGCAGAATACTGCATTGCATGTGGACACAAACAATCTTAAAAAGGAGAATGTTTTATGGAGCAAAATTATACGCCACTAGCACGTAAGGCCATTAAACACGCACAAGAAGTTACGCGGGTTTTTAATCATGGCTATACAGGAACAGAGCATCTGCTTTTAGGTCTTATTAGAACAGATGGGTCTGTTGCTCAAAAAGCATTACGTGATCAAGGCTTGAGTGAGCATGATATAGTAGAAAAGATGAAGGTTTTTATAGGAATAGGAAATGTAGAAATGACCAAATCCCGTGATTTTACACCCAGATCAAAAAGGGTAATGGAAAGTAGTCAAACCCATGCATCAAAATATGGGCCAGGAAAAGTAGGGACAGAGCATATATTACTGGCACTCCTAAGTGAAACGAGCTGTGTGGCAGTTAAAGTAATGGAAAGTTTGGGTGTAGATTCTGAGCTTATATATAACCAAATAGTAGATATGCTCTCAGGAGATGCTAGAAACACAGGAGCCCCCATGGCAGGGAGAATTGTTAAAAATCGCAAATCTACCACACCAACCCTTGATCAATATAGTAGAGATTTTACAAAAATGGCCAGAGATCATAAATTTGATCCGGTGATTGGTAGAGACAAAGAGATTGAGCGGGTTGTGCAAATATTAAGCCGAAGGACCAAGAACAATCCTTGTTTAGTAGGAGAACCAGGTGTTGGTAAAACAGCAATTATTGAAGGACTGGCTCAAAAAGTGGTAAATGGTACTATTCCTGAACTTTTAAAGGATAAACGCGTTGTATGCCTAGATTTATCTTTAATGGTATCAGGAACGAAATACCGCGGGGAATTTGAGGAAAGAATTAATAAGGCTTTAGATGAGGTGAAAAACTCAGGAGATGTTATCTTATTTATAGATGAGCTTCATACAATTATAGGAGCTGGCGCTGCAGAAGGTGCTATGGATGCTTCTAATATCTTAAAGCCATCTTTATCAAGAGGTGAAATTCAACTAGTAGGTGCAACAACCTTAGATGAATACCGCAAGCATATAGAAAAAGATGCTGCCCTTGAAAGACGTTTTCAGCCAGTAACAGTAGAAGAACCATCAGAAGAAGAAACCATTCAAATACTTCATGGCATTAAAGATAAATATGAAGCCCACCATAAGGTGCAAATCACTGATGATGCCATTCTTGCAGCTGCAAGACTATCAAGTAGATATATTGCAGATAGGCATTTACCTGATAAGGCCATTGATTTAATTGATGAGGCATCATCAAGGGTTAGGCTTCGTTCTTACACAATACCAACAGATCTAAAAGCATTAGAAGAAAAGCTAGCAAGACTATCTGCTG
>CAZLPH010000085.1:0-10395 GCA_964561345.1 uncultured Candidatus Epulonipiscium sp. | reverse complement strand
TCCCCAAAGTAAAAAACGGTTCACTGACATCTATCTCATCACCTAAATAATGCATGTTTTTTATCTTCATTTTCCGTCCTCGCTTTCATGATTAAATGTATACTTAGAATGTCATCTTTTTTATAAGGGCTGGATGTGTTAAGCTAAAGATACTAGAAGAATGGGGACTCCGTTTAAATTAATCTGACATATTATTCATAAGATAAATAATATCACTTGACAAAAAGAAAGAATTAATATAGGATAAACTTGACTTAATTAGTCGATATAAAGAACAACTTTAGACCAGTTTTTTCGAAAAACTTAAGGCATAAATCCTAGGGGATTGGTTGCCATAGTGAAGTGTATCTTCACATTATTGATTGCGTTAAAAGCGCAACTTTTGTAAGTTGGCAACTTAATTGCCAGTTGGTTACTTCATAACCAAGTGTACTAATGTACACACTTGTGAAACGATCAATAAGAGTGGTAAAAGTAGTTCTTACTATATAAACTCTAAAACCATACAAAGAAATAGACAGTGCCTCTTTATAACCATTTATAAGGATATGGCCTAGTTCTATCTCTTAGTAGATTTGATATTTCATAAGATGTGCCGCATAAGTACTATGTGGCACATCTTATTTTTGTTTAAGGGGGTAAAAAATGACAGAAAAATTAAAACTATATGGCTTTAATAATCTTACAAAATCATTAAGCTTCAATATTTATGATATTTGTTATGCTAAAACAGCAAGAGAACAACAAGACTACATCAAATATATCAATAAACAGTATAGTTCGGAGCGTTTGACCGTTATCCTAACCAAGCTTACAGAAATGATCGGTGCAACGGTTCTAAATATTTCAAAACAAGACTATGAACCTCAAGGTGCTAGTGTTACCTTGTTAGTTGCAGAAGAAAGTATGGTCAAGAACCGGAGTGGTGAAACAGTCATTGCACATTTAGATAAGAGCCATGTCACTGTGCACACCTATCCGGAGTATCACCCGGAGACTTCCATTGCCACCTTTCGTGTTGATATAGATGTTGCTACTTGTGGTGAAATTACCCCCCTATCAACACTGGATTTTTTAATTGGTAGTTTTGATTCAGATATTATTACAATTGATTACCGGGTACGTGGCTTTACCCGAAGTATGGCGGGAGAAAAACTCTTTATAGACCATGGTATTTCATCTATTCAAGACTATATTGATCCTGGTATTTTAGTCAAGTACGACGCCGTGGATGTCAATGTCTATCAATCAAATATTTTCCATACCAAAATGCTAATTAAAGATCCAGTACTGCAAAATTATTTATTTAACTCTGATGTATATGAAATACCCCCTAAGATTCGCCTAGATATTACCAACTCCCTTAGGCGTGAGATGATTGAAATCTTTAGTGGGTGTAATATTTTTAAGGAGGTGGAAAATTGAAAGATCAAAAGCAAGCGCCTTTAATGGATGCCCTAGAAAACATGAGGCATAATCGCCTTGTACCATTTGATGTTCCAGGTCACAAACGTGGTAAGGGGAACCTTGAACTGGCTAGATTTTTAGGTGATCAATGTCTTTCAGTAGATGTGAACTCTATGAAGCCTTTGGATAATCTTTGTCATCCTACTGGGGTGATTAAAGAGGCTGAGGAACTTGCTGCAGAGGCTTTTGGCGCGGCCCATGCTTTTTTTATGGTAGGCGGTACGACTTCTGCTGTACAAGCAATGATTCTATCTTGTGTCAAAAATGGTGATAAGATTATTTTACCACGTAATGTCCATCAAAGTGTTATTAATGCACTTGTACTATGTGGTGCTATTCCAGTCTATGTTAATCCGCAAAGCCACAAGGCCCTAGGTATTCCTTTAGGAATGTCTGTCCAGGAGCTAAGGCAAGTGATAGAAAGACATCCAGATGCAAAAGCTATTTTAGTCAACAACCCGACCTACTATGGTATTTGCTCTGATTTAAAACAAATTACACAGCTTGCCCATGATAAAGGGCTTTTGGTCCTAGCAGATGAGGCCCACGGGACCCACTTCTACTTTGGCAAGGACCTTCCAATATCAGCAATGGCAGCAGGAGCAGATATTGCAGCAGTAAGCATGCATAAATCAGGTGGCTCCCTAACCCAAAGTTCACTTCTCCTATGCGGGGAAAAAATGAACCCTGATTATGTTCGGACCATAATTAATCTGACCCAAACCACTAGCGGCTCCTATCTTCTCCTATCAAGCCTTGATATCTCCAGAAGAAACCTGGCCCTACACGGGGAGGAAATCTTCGAGAAGGTAAAGCGTTTTTCCAACTATGCAAGGGAAGAAATTAATGCCATTGGTGATTATTATGCCTACTCTAAGGAGATTATTAACGGAGACAGTATTTTTGATTTTGATATTACTAAGCTATCTGTTAATACCCAGGGACTGGGCTTAGCAGGTATTGAGGTTTATGATTTGCTTCGTGATGACTATGACATTCAGATTGAATTTGGTGATTTAGATAATATTTTGGCCTATATTTCTGTGGGAGATAAAAATAAAAATATTGAGCGCCTTATTAGTGCTCTAAGTGAAATCCGCCGTATCTATAAAAAAGATAAAAAAGACCTATTAGATTTTGACTACATTAGCCCAGTCGTAAGGATGTCCCCCCAATTAGCATTCTACGGCGAGAAGCTAAGTCTGCCTATTTTAGAATGTGCAGGCAAGATATCTGGCGAATTTGTCATGTCTTATCCCCCGGGCATTCCCATTCTTGCCCCAGGTGAAGAAATAACGGCAGAAATCATCCATTATATTAACTATGCGAAAGAAAAAGGATGTCTTATTACAGGTCCCGAAACCATGGATGCAAGTAGACTCAAGGTCATGAAAGGAGAATAATATGGACGATTTATGGTACAGTGAATACCATACACCAGATGTGCGATTTTCCATTAAGGTTAATCATCAGCTCCACTATGAAAAAAGTAACTACCAAACTATTTCGGTATTTGACTCCGCAGAATTTGGACGTTTTTTAACCCTAGATGGGGTTATGATGCTAACAGAAAAGGATGAATTTATCTACCATGAAATGATTACCCATCCGGCTATGGCCGTAAATCCTGATATTTCAAGGGTACTAGTCATTGGTGCAGGTGATGGTGGTGTTTTGCGGGAACTTATAAAATATAAAGGGATTGACCATATCGACTTAGTTGAAATTGATGAGCGTGTTGTTGAAGTATGCAAAAAGTATCTCCCTAAAACCGCTTGCGGTTTCTCAGATCCTAGGGTAATGGTCCATTTTCAAGATGGTCTCAAGTTTATTCGCCGTAAGGAAAATACCTATGACTTAATTATCGTGGACTCTACGGATCCGTTTGGTCCAGGGGAAGTCCTCTTTACCAAAGAGTTTTACGGAAGCTGCTGTAATGCCCTAAGTGAGAAAGGTATTTTAATAAACCAACATGAAAGTTCTTTCTACAAAGGCGATATTAAAGAGATGCAGGCAGCCCATCGCCGCCTTAAACAAGTGTTTCCAGTCTGCCAAGTCTACCAAGCACATATTCCAACTTATCCATCAGGTCATTGGTTATTTGGCTTTGCTTCTAAAGGCAAAGAACCTATTGAAGATGTAAAGTTTGCTCAGTGGAATGAGCTGGGGATTCATACTGAGTATTACAATACACTGCTCCACCGGGGTGCTTTTTATTTACCAAACTATGTAAAGGAGTTGCTTGCTAATGCATAAAAATACCCACACTTTTTTAGAATGTGATGCTGATTATAAAGATGCTCAGCTAGTCGTATTTGGTGTGCCATTTGATGGGACAACTTCTTTTAGGCCTGGTACTCGTTTTGGCCCCTCGGCAATCCGTAGTGAATCCTTTGGCCTTGAAAGTTACTCTCCCTATAGTAACCGGGATTTAACCGATTATAAAATTTTTGACGGGGGAGATCTAGACCTGCCTTTTGGTAACACAAACCGTGTTTTAGAGATGATTGAAACATACACAAGTAAGCTTTTAGCGGATCAAAAGAAATTTATTATGTTAGGGGGGGAACACCTTATAACCCTAGGTGCTATAAGGGCTGTGGTTAAGGCCTATCCAGACCTACACGTTATTCATTTAGATGCCCATACAGATTTACGCACGGACTATCTAGGAGAAACACTCTCCCACTCTACGGTTATCCGTCATGTATGGGACCTAGTAGGTGATGGCAAAATACATCAATTTGGCATTCGCAGCGGGGAAAGGTATGAATTTGAATTTGCCATGGCTCATACAAAGCTTCATAAATTTGGGCTTGAAGGGTTTGAAAAGACCATTTCCCAGTTAGGGGATAAGCCTGTTTACCTTACCTTAGACCTTGATGTCCTAGATCCGTCAATTTTTTGGGGGACAGGCACCCCAGAGCCGGGTGGAATAACCTTTAAAGACCTATTAGATGTGATCTTGCAGCTTAGGCCCTTAAATATAGTGGGCTGTGATGTTAACGAGCTCTCCCCCCACTATGATCACAGTGGTACCTCTACGGCTGTTGCCTGTAAAGTTACCCGTGAAATAATATTACAACTGGTAAAATAAATTTAAAAATAAAATTAAGGAGATGAATTAAATGGGAAAATGTATGATTATCGGATGTGGCGGCGTTGCCAGTGTAACCATCCACAAGTGTTGCCAAAACAGTGATATCTTTGAGGAAATTATCATTGCAAGCCGTACCAAAGCAAAATGTGATGCCCTAAAAGAAAAATTAGAAGGGACAACTAAAACAAAAATCCACACAGCCCAAGTAGATGCAGATAATGTTGATGAGCTCGTTGCACTTATTGAGAAGTTTAGCCCAGATGTGGTCCTTAACTTAGCCCTACCCTACCAAGATTTAACCATTATGGATGCCTGTCTTATAACAAAAACCCACTATATAGATACAGCAAACTATGAGCCCTTAGACACAGCCAAATTTGAATACAAATGGCAGTGGGATTACCGTGAAAAATTTAGAGAAGCTGGCATTTGCGCTGTACTTGGTAGTGGTTTTGATCCTGGTGTAACAGGGGTATTCTCAGCTTATGCCCAAAAACATTATTTTGATGAAATAAAATATATTGATATTTTAGACTGTAACGGCGGTGACCATGGCTATCCTTTTGCCACTAACTTTAACCCTGAGATCAATATTCGTGAAATAACAGCCAATGGCCGTTACTGGGAAAATGGTGAGTGGGTTGAAACCAAGCCACTTGAAATTAAACGAGAGTATAATTTTGATCAAGTCGGCCAGAAAGATATGTACCTGCTCTACCATGAAGAATTAGAGAGTTTAGGCCTTAACATAAAAGGCGTAAAAAGAATTCGTTTCTTCATGACCTTTGGCCAAAGCTACTTGACTCATCTTAAATGTTTAGAAAACACAGGCATGACTTCCATTGAGCCAATTGAATTTGGTGGCCAACAAATCGTTCCCCTACAATTTCTAGCGGCTGTACTCCCTGACCCTGCAAGCCTGGGCCCACGTACGGTTGGTAAAACCAATATTGGTTGTATTTTCCAAGGAATAAAAGATGGCAAAGAAAAGACTTACTATGTGTATAATGTGTGCGACCACCAAGAGTGCTACAAAGAAGTCGGTAGCCAAGCCATTTCTTATACCACAGGAGTACCAGCAATGATTGGTGCTATGCTCGTAATGAATGGGACTTGGAATAAACCAGGCGTATGGAACGTTGAGGAGTTTGACCCAGATCCATTTATGGCGGCTCTTAATAAGTATGGCTTGCCTTGGCAAGAAGACTTTGACCCGGTCTTGGTAGACTAATGAAGAAAAATATCTACTCCTTAGACACACCTTGCTACCTTGTAGACGAGACAAAGCTAATTGACAACCTTAAAATTCTAAGAAATGTGAGCCAGGCGGCAGGGTGTAAAATTCTCTTAGCACAAAAGGCGTTTTCTATGTTTTCCCTCTACCCTCTTATTGGCCAATACTTAGACGGGACAACTGCTAGTGGGCTTTTTGAGGCAAAACTAGGCTACGAAGAGATGGGGAAAGAAACCCATGTCTTCTCAGCTGCCTATAAAGAAAATGAAATGAATGAAATACTAAAAATCTGTGACCATATGTCCTTTAATTCTTTTGGTCAATGGGAAAAATATGGCCCAAGGGCCCTTGCAGCAGGAATCAGTTGTGGTATTCGCATTAACCCAGGCCACTCTACTCAAGGACAGGGTATCTATGATCCTTGCGCAGAGGGCTCACGCCTAGGGGTAACCTATGAAAACTTTCGACCAGATTTGCTAGATGGTATTGAAGGATTACACTTTCATACCCTGTGTGAACAGGGCAGCGATGCTTTAATTGAAACCCTAGCAGTTGTAGAAGAAAAATTCAAAGACTATATCCCGCAAATGAAATGGATAAATTTTGGCGGTGGCCATCATATTACGGCTAAAGACTATAACCAGGCAGCACTTATAGCCTGCATTAGAAAGTTCAAGGAAAAGTACCAGGTGGCAGTATATTTGGAGCCAGGGGAAGCAGTTGCCTACCACGCAGGTTATCTTGTCGCCACTGTGCTAGATATTGTAACCAATGATATTAACATTGCCATATTGGATGCTTCGGCTGCTTGCCACATGCCAGATGTCATTGAGATGCCATACCGTCCTATGGTATGGGATAGTGGCAAAGCATATGAGAAAGCATTCACCTACCGCTTTGCAGGGGCAACCTGCTTAGCAGGTGATATTATAGGGGATTATTCTTTTGATAAGCCCCTTAAAGTAGGTGACAAGATTGTTTTTGAGGATATGGCCATTTATTCTATGGTAAAAAACAACACCTTTAATGGCATAAATCTGCCAGATATCGCCTTGCAAAAGGTAGATGGAAGTATCAAGATCATACGAAGCTTTGGATACGAAGACTTTAAAGGAAGACTTTAAAATAAAAATAACGCAACCACCAATGTGTTTGCGTTATTTTTATGGTTTATTTAATTTTCTCTTTCAAAAGGTTCCACTGTCGTGATGTGTCCCATTAAGGATTCAGGTACCTTTCCATCTATTAAAAACTGGACTCTATCCACTGAATCTAGCTCTGTTAAGCTATTTACAATTTGATTAATGGTGAATATTTCTTGCATTGATCCCCCACCCATGCCTTCTTGCTCAAAATTAACAAAGGCAGTACCATCCGAGAGCTCTACGTCTATTAATGTTACAGTTAGGGGGATTAAGCTACTTAGGGCATCTGTATCTTCAGGCCCGGCCATAAGCTCCCTAACAATTATTTCTTCCAGAGATATCTGGTCGTGTTCTACTAGCCTTTTTTCTATAAAAAACTTTTCTAGCGTTTCATCTCCAGTTTCAATATACTTATTATTAGCAAAGTAAAGCGTGATTTCCAAGAACTCATCCCCTATGTCTTCTTTGGTATCAGTTGCTTGTTCCGTTTCAACAGAGGGGGGATCTTCCACAAGAGTTTTCTTGGACGCGCACCCTACTAAAGTTAATACAAGTGCTAATACTAATAAAATTCTTATCTGTTTTTTCATCCTTAACAACTCCTCTAATTTTATTATAGTATTACTTATATAAATTAGACGGTTATATTTTAATAAAGTTCCATTAGGAAATATTAATCAATCTAGAAATATCCTAAATAATCCCTAGTGTTTTAAAAGCAAAAACAAATAATGTCATTGTAATATTGGATAATACTGTTGTGGTCAAAATGATATTTGATGATAAGTCTTTATCACCATTCATAGCAGCCGTCATGACATATGAAACTGTTGCAGCCGGAACACCAAATAATACATAGGTTAAGACAATATCCTCATTGTTGAAGCCAATTGCAAAGGCAATACCCACCATTAATAATGGAAATACGATTAACTTTAAAGCGCTTGCAAGCAAGGATGTTTTAAATGCTTCAGTTGATTTTACAAAAGAAAATGAGCCGCCTATGCCAATTAAAGCCAGGGGCGTTGCCATTGCTTCAAAGTATCCCATGGTTCTTACAACAACCACTGGTATTAAAAGATCTATTTGAGAAAGGATAATGCCTAATACAATAGCAATAATCAAAGGATTCTTAATGATTTTTATAAGAATATCTTTAATGTTGATTTTTTCTTTTTCATAGATATTGGTAATACTTAAAATTATAACCGCTAAAATATTATATAAAGGAATTATAAAAGCAATAACTAATGGTGTTTTAAGACCGATTGAGCCAGTGATGTTTTCCATAAGGGATAAGCCTATGTAAACAAAATTCCCCCGAAAGGACCCATGAATAAATGCCCCTAACTGGAACTTATCCTTTAATAAATATGTTCCTAGTAGCCATGCTAACAATACGGTGAAGGTAACACCACTTACTGTAAAAATGATAAATTTAAGATCAAAATACTCATTGATATTACTTTTATAAACATCATTAAATAATTTAATTGGTAGGGCAAAATTAAAAACAATCATGTTTGCTTTTTTAATAAAATTATCATCAATAATACTTTTTCTTTTTAAAATATACCCTATTATCATAACACTAAAAATGGGTAAGGTTGTACTAATACTAAAAATAAGATTATCTAACATGTCTTTCTCCTTCTTCATATATAGAATCAATTATTATAACACATTTCCTATCTAGGGGCTAGATTATCCTTGGATAATTTTAAATCTCTCCGGCGATATAAGTATAAGAGATAAGAAAAGACACCGGTTAAAATATTACTAATCAACATGCTATACCAAATACTATATTCACCTAAATTAGTGTATCTTGTGAGAATAATAACAACTGGCAATCTAAATAAATAAATACGAAACATACTTATGTACATATTATATTGGGTATGGCCCGTTCCTTGAAAAACACCATTGGTTACTTGCATAACAGCCCATGGGATGACTGAGATGGAATATACTCCCATTGCATTAATGGTATGGTATAAGATTAGTTCATCTCCTCTAGCAAAAAAAGCTGCAATACCTGCCCTACTGGGAATAACAATAGCTGCAATAGCTGCACTAATCCCCACCCCAAGTATAAAGGCCTTTTTAATGGCATCTTTAGCCCTCTCAACTTGTTCTATGGCAAGATTCTGACTAATAATAGGCGATAATCCTGAAGCAAAACCAGTTACAGTAGAAAAGAAAGTGGAATTAATACGATTGGTAATGCCATAACTAGCTAAAACTGTTTCGCCATATTCAATAACATATTTATTTAATACGACAAAACCAAAAGAGCCTGATACCTTTTCTATAATAACAGGAATTGACATAAGAAATAAGGTAATTATAAATCTCTTATTAAAGAATACTCTCTCTATTTTAAGTTTCATAATGCTTTCCTTGAAAAATAAATCATAGACGGCATAGAGGGTTATAAAGACAGTGCCAATAATTGTTGAAATTGCTAAACTACTAATCCCTAAGCCGGCATGATAAATAAGCAGATAAGATGTTACAACTTTAATGACCATAGCAATGATATTGAGGTTCATTGTTCTAACAGTATTACCCTCTGCTCTTTTAATAGCAATATAGATAGCATTAAAAAACAAAAAAGGTGTGCTCATAATAGTTATCCTAAAATAAAGATTAGCTGCGACCATAATGCCTTCTGTTGCTGAAGCCCTTAGTAATATTTCTTCTGATAATAAAAGGGTCACTAGCATTAACAATAGCCCAAAAAGGGTGGAAATAATTAACAATTGATTAGAGACATTCCTAGCTTTCTTAAAGTCTTTTCGTCCAATTTCTCTTGCTATAAGATTAGTTCCTGCAACAGACAAAGCAACACTTACAGCCGTTACCATTGTATTTAATGGGCCTACAAATGTTACAGCGGCTACCTCCATATTTCCTATACTAGATACAAAAAGTGTATCAATTAAATTATACAGTGCTCGCATCATATCATTTATGGCTGCTGGAACGGCAAGAAGGATTACTGCCTTCCATATGTTTCCTTTTAAAATCAACTCTCTTCTTTGAATACTTTTATCTATCATAATTCTCTCCTTTACTAAACCGTTTTAGTACATGTTATTATAAACTTTAATACATAGCTTTGTCAACTGTTGCTAATGACGAACTTTCTTTTACAAATACAAGAGAGATAATGTATAATAAGAATATAATCTAACAATATACAATCTTTTTTAATAAGGAGTTTAATTTATGAATAAGGTTAAATTAATTGATGTGGCCAACTATGCAGGTGTTTCTAAAAGCACAGTTTCTCAATTTATTAACGGTAGATATGAATATATGTCTATTAAGACACAGGAAAAGATTCGCTTAGCTGTTGCTGAGCTTAATTATGTCCCTAATCCAATTGCAAGAAGTTTAAAAGGAAAGAAATCTTATAATATAGGCATTGTTGTTAAAAGTAT
>CAZLPH010000084.1:0-10400 GCA_964561345.1 uncultured Candidatus Epulonipiscium sp. | reverse complement strand
ATAGAACGTGCTATTGATGGAAATTCACATAGGGTTTCTTATGAAGAAATCTCAGAACACTTAAGGAAAGCCACAAGATTTTCCGTATCAGATTGTTCTTGTAGAACATCTCGTGAGTCACTAGGTGAGGGATGTGGCCACTTAAAAGAAGAGATGTGTATCCAATTAGACCATGCGGCTGAGTACTATATAAAAACAGACCGTGGCCGTGAAATAACAAGAGAAGAAGCCTTTGAAATTATTAAGGCAGCAGAAGATAATGGCTTAATGCACTCCATTCCAAACCTAGATACACCTGGTGAGACCCATGCCATTTGTAACTGTTGTGGGTGTGGATGTTATGCAATGAGACTAGCCAATGAATATGTTAACAATGATATTGTAAGATCTAACTACAAAGCAGTTGTAGATGAAGATAAATGTGTTGCTTGCGGAGAATGTGTGGATGTGTGTCCAACAAACGCTCTTAAACTGGGACAAAAACTATGCTCTAAAGATCCAATTGAACCACAAATCACTAAGCTAACACCACATAATACCCAGTGGAAACAAGATAAATGGAATAGTGAGTATAGGACCAACAGAAAAAATACTGTGGACACAGGAACAGCGCCTTGTATTACAAGTTGCCCGGCTCATATTCCAGTTCAAGGGTATGTTAAATTAGCGTCACAAGGAAAATATAGAGAGGCTTTAGAATTAATTAAAAGCCATAATCCACTGCCAGCTATTTGTGGCCGTGTTTGTCCAAAGTTATGTGAAGATGATTGTACCCGTGCTGATATAGACGAAGCTGTAGCAGTTGACGATATTAAGAAATTTATAGCTGAGCAAGATTTAAATAAAGAAACAAGATTTATTCCGAGAAAAAGACATGACTATAGTGATAAAAAAGTGGCAATTATTGGTGCAGGCCCAGCAGGACTTACTTGTGCTTATGACCTAGCAATAGACGGCTATGATATTACTGTATTCGAAAAACAAAAGCAGCTAGGTGGTATGTTAACCTTAGGAATTCCATCTTACAGACTTGAAAGAGATGTTATTGAAGCTGAAATTGATGTGATAAAAGAAATGGGTGTTAAGTTTGAAACTGGGGTAGAAATCGGAAAAGATCTAACCATAGACCAGCTAAGAAAGAAAGGCTTTAATGCCTTCTACATCGCTATTGGTGCTCATGCAGGTAGAGCCTTAGGCGTAGACGGAGAAGAGGCAGAAGCAGTTATTAGTGGTGTGGACTTCCTAAGAGAAGTTAACCTAGGGGAAGCAAGCAAGGTAGCAGGAAAAGTGATTGTAATTGGTGGTGGTAACGTTGCAATTGACGTTGCAAGAACGGCTGTAAGACTAGGCAGCGTATCTCAAACAGATCTGTTTTGTTTAGAAGATAGAGATCATATGCCAGCCCACATTGAGGAAGTAGAAGAAGCGCTTAGTGAAGATATTAATATTAACAACTCCTGGGGACCCAAGAAAATAGTTGTTGAAAATGGGAAAGTAACAGGTGTCGAGTTTAAGCGTTGCCTTACAATTTGGGATCAAGAGGGTAACTTTAGTCCTAAATATGATGAAAAAGATACAAAGCTAGTACCATGTGATTACGTCTTATTATCAGTTGGCCAAAGCTTTGACTATGGAAAACTTTTAGATGGCGAAGGGGTTAAATTAGCGCCTAGAGGAACTATTGAAATAGATCCGATTACATTGCAAACATCCAAAGCAGATATTTTTGCAGGTGGGGACGTTGCAGCTGGCCCAAGATTTGCTATTGACGCTATTGCAGCTGGTAAAGAAGGAGCAGTTTCCATTCATCGATTTGTACAAAATGGTCAGTCCTTAGTATTTGGTAGAGATACCCACTCATACACAGTGCTTGACAAACAGAACTTAGCAGACATTGAAGGCTATGATGGTGTCGTAAGGCAAAAGACTGATCATGTAGACGGGAAAAAGGCAAAAACAACTTTTAAAGATTTAAGAGGAACTTTAACAGAAGAGCAAATCAAAATAGAGACAAAAAGATGCTTAAGCTGTGGTGTTACAAAGACAGATGAGTACTTATGTGTTGGGTGTGGGGCATGTACACTTAAGTGTAAATTTGATGCTATTTCACTTCAAAGGGTTCACGATGTTAAGGGATTTGAGCTTGATAAATTACCTAAAACAGTGATCAAAAATACAGTGGTTAGAAAAGTCAAAATAACAGCAAATAAAATAAATCCATTTACTAAAACGAGGTAATCATATGCATGAACTAGGAATTGTATACGAAGTTATAAAAATTGTGGATAATTTTGTGGCAGAGAACAAGCTTAAAAAGGTAGAGAAAATTATCTTAGAAATTGGTCAATTATCACAGGCTATACCAAGATTTATTGAAGAGTGTTATCCAGCGGCCGTAAGTGAAACAGCTTACGAGGAGACAAAGTTAGAAATTGAAGTACTTCCTGCAAATGCCCAGTGCAAAGATTGTAGTGAAGTGTACAACATTATTGAGCATCGAAAAATATGCCCAAAGTGTGGGGGAGAAGAGTACGATTTAATATCAGGTGAGGAATTTAACATAAAAGAAATTATTGCATGCTAAAATAATGAGGGGGATGTAAAATGGGGTTATTTTATGAGAGTTTTACAATAGGAAGTTTATTTGCAGTGATTTTGTTGACGGGTGTATGGTTAGTAATTAATGAACTAACAAGAAAATCCAAAAATGCTTCTATAGCAGTATACTGTATCTTACCAATTGTGTTAGCCATATTAGTTGCTATGAATGTACTAGGATCACCAACAGGAAAGACTTGGTTTGGCTGGGTTAAGGTAATATCTGCTTTAATTGGAGTTTGGGGATTCATGCTTATAAGATACACGAAACTAGGCAAGAGTAAATTTGCTGCATTTTTCCCAGTTTCAATCCTTGCAATTAATATTGCTGAAGCAGTTTATAGAGAGTTTCAGGTATTTCAAGTTTATAAGGTTATGGAAGTAGATTTATCAGGTGTAGTTGTTCTAGGGGGGACATGGAACATCTTAAATGCTATTGCAGGGATTTTATGTATTGTTACACTAACAGGATTTGTTGGCATTAGGGTATCAAAAGATAAATCTAAAGATATGGTGTGGCCGGATATGACATGGATGTATATCATAGGCTATACCTTATGGAACTTTGCATATGTGTATAATTGTATATCAACAAGATCTATGTATGCTGGATTTAGTATATTAGGGGCTGCATTAATTGCAGAATTTGTATTTAAAAGAGGCGCATGGCTTCAACATAGAGCTCAAATATTAGCCATATATGTTATGTTTTCATTATCATTTGACTACCAAAGTAGTCAGTATTTTCAAGTAGTTCCTACCTATAAAGCAGGTATGTGGATGACTATTAGTGTGATTTCATTTGTATTTAACCTAGGGGTATTTATATATATGATTTATACAATTATGAGAGATAAAAAGAATCCATTAAGACAAGAGATTTATACAAACACAAGCTACTATAAGGGAGTAATAAAGGAAAACAACCTTTAATTCCTAGCAAAGAAAATCCCACCAGTCCTTATTAAAAGGATTGGTGGGATTTTGTGCTTAAATTATAAAAAGTTCTTAAGCCTATCTTCCCTATCTTGTTGGGTAATCTCTAACTGTGCAGGTATGACGCCTTGGTTTAAAACAGCTCTTCGCTGAGTAAACATAGGCTCTTCTACCTGATACAAAATTCCAGTTGGGATTTCATTTCCCCATGTGGTGGCAAGTATTCGGCCAGCGTCTTTATCTGTTGGATCGTGATCCTTGCCAACGGGTCTAACTCTGTCTTTGTACCAGCCGAAAGTATTTACTTTATTAAAGGTAACACACGGTTGCAAGATATCAACCAGAGCGTATCCTTTGTGCTCAATAGCAGCTTTCATAATTTCTTTCATTTGCTTTTGATCACCACTAAAGCATCTAGCAACAAATGTCGCCCCAGCAGCTAGTGCTAAACCGAGTGGCCTAAGAGGAATTGATGGATTAATACCAGCATTATCATCAGCTAAATTCGTCGTAGGAGATGGTTGCTCCTCTATGAGGATATCGGCCACATCTGTTGTAGGAGATGGTTGGCCTGTTGTCAGACCATAAATCTGATTGTTATGAACAAAGTGTGTGATATTAGGATTTCTTCTAATGGTGTGAATAAGATGGTTACCACCCTCGCCGTAAGAATCCCCATCACCACTATTAATAATAATTTTTAGGTCAGGGTTAGCTGCGTGGACACCAGTAGCAGCAGGAAGAACTCTCCCATGCAGGCCACTAAATCCATTGGCAGGAATAAACTGATTTAATTTTGGTGCTTGTCCAATACCGCCCATAAAGACAACGTTGTTTTTAGGAATCTCTAGGTTATTCATAACTTCTAATAGACCAGAAAGAATTGAAAAGTTACCACAACCAGGACACCACTGAGTTTCTGTACTAACATATTTTTGATTTGTCATATTATTTCACTTCCTTCCCAATAAGTTTTAAAGCTTCTATAATTTCTTGACTACTCATTTGTCTACCATCATATTTTAAAAGTCCAGGTCTGCAATCAATGAGGGTTTCTTCTCTTACAATTCCAGCAAACTGGCCATTGAAGTTTTGCTCAACACTAACAACTTTTTTAGCGATTTTCGCATATTTCTTAAGATTTATAGTAGGCAATGGGAAAACATCTCCAAAGGACAGAGCGGCATACTTTATATCTTCTGTCTTATTAAGGTGTAATACAGCTTGTTTTATGGCCTCATAAGTAGAGCCAAATCCGACGACTAAGACATCAGGATTTTCATCTCCTACAAATAAAGGTTCTATTAGTTCTTCTTTTAGAAGCTCTAGTTTACGTGCTCTTTTTTCAACCATCTTATTACGAACATCAGCAGACTCAGTAATAACACCGTATTCTGTATGCTCATCAGAGTCTAGTTTAACCAGATAATCTTTGTCTCCGTAGTACTTGAGTGGAGAGATTCCGGTCTCTGTATATTGATATCTTTTGTAAACGCCGTGCTCATCTGCCTCGATTTTCACATCCTGGTTTAAAGGTTTAATCTCATAAGCTTTATGGTCTAACATTTCTCCCATAGGAAGAACACTAGAACTATCAGCTAAGTACTGATCACTGAGTAAAATGACGGGTATTTGATATTTTTCTGCAATATCAAAAGCTCGCCAAGTTTGGTGGTAGATTTCTTTGTGGTTCTGGGGAGAAATAACCATTTTAGGAAATTCTCCTTGAGAAGCATGAATGGTAAACCTTAGATCAGACTGCTCAGTTCTTGTTGGCAAACCTGTTGCAGGTCCTGGTCTTTGAACATTGGCCACGACTAGAGGTATCTCAGCAATGCCACTAAGGCCTAGAGCCTCTACCATGAGCGCAAACCCGCCACCTGATGTAGCGGTCATAGATCTTGCGCCCGCTGCAAAGCCACCAATTGCCTGGTTAACAGCAGCTATCTCGTCTTCTGCCTGCTCCACCACAATATTAGCTTCTTCCTTTACTTTATTAAAATAATTTAAAACTGTTGTTGCTGGTGACATTGGGTATGCTGTGTAAAATCGCATATTTCCAGCTAATGCCCCAGCGCCCATAGCTTCAGCACCGTTGAGCATGACATGGTTTGAAAGGTCATTTGCTTTATCGGCCTTAAATAATGGACTAACAGCTTGGTAGCCTAAGTTTAAAGACTTTATATTTGCTTCTAAAATATGCTCAGGGAAATAATGGTTGAAAACTTCCTCAGCTTTTTTTAGATCCAAGTCATATAAACGTACAAGGGCGCCAATAATGACACTACCTTCAGCTTTCGTATTTCCGGCTTCTTTTGCTAAGGTTTTAGAGTCTAGCTTAATTAAATTAGGATGGTCTACTTTAAGACTAGGATTACACAATATAAAGCCATCTGCTTTAAGATCGTCCTTATGAAGATTAAAACTTTCTTCGTTAACGGCAATAAGTCCATCTAACTCTTTTATATGTGTGTGAACGGATTCTGTACCAAATCTAATATTATTGAAATTATGGCCACCCCTAACCCTAGACATAAAGTCTCTGGTAGAAAAAACATTGTATCCCATAGATTTTAAAGTTTCCTCTAAAACTGCAGCAGTGGTTTCAATCCCATCTCCCGCAGCACCACCGATTAAAATATTATACATTAAAACACCCCACTTGTTTGTGTGCATGATTAACTTACTCTATATCATGATATCACAATAATGCACTAAAGGACAAATGTTTAATATCTGTAAAGTTGGTAATACTTATAATATAACAGTATTTACTAAAAGGAGAGAGTCAAATGAATGGATCAAAATGGCAACATTGCATTGAAGCTAAACCTAGTTTTAACCTAAAGGATTGTCTGGCTTACTATGATAACCAAACCCTAATAGACTTGGCGGATAAGCAACATATGCTGGTGGAGATGGAATGGCCCACGGATGCAAACCCAAAAACATTAAATAGAAAAGTACTGCTTAAGTCTTTGTATAATAAAATAGACAGACATTTTGAAGAAGACTTATTCTATTTGCCCCCTAGAGAAATAGAATTTGTCAGTAAGCTTATGGCTGCTGATTTTAACGTGGCGGATACACTTGACTATGAAGACTGTAGCTTCTTGCATGCCTTAGGCTATGTTCATCTCTACAATTATAAGGGGAAGATTTATCCAGTGATACCAAAGGAGCTAAGAGAAATTTATAAGGGCATTCCCAAAAACGAACTTGATGATGAAAGGGATTTAAATAATGGCTTCTATTCTTACGCCATAGCATTAACCCAAATACATGGGATTTATACAATCGAGCACTTTATAGAGGTGTGGAATAAGTATCATGAAAGCAAGACTGACTTTGAGGAAATGGTGAGGTATTTTGATATGATGTATGATCGCCAGAATTATTTTAGCTTTGACTATCAATATATAGTGACTCATTATCCGTCTATTGAAGATGGTTATAAATTGCTAGAAGGAAATAGGGATAAAAGGTATAGGATACCAGAGAAGACGGAGATTGAAACCTTCTTTCAAGGGAGATTAGGGGAAGAATCACCTTACTTTGAAGAACTAGCAAGGCTTATATAAGTCTTGCTAGTTTTTCTTTATCTTATGGTATAATAGGGTCATAAACTAAAATAAAGGAGGTCAGCAAAATGACAAAATACGTCTGTACAATTTGCGGTTTTATTTACGACGAAGGGGTGGGAATCCCAGAATCAGGAATTGCTCCAGGAACGAAATGGCAAGACTTATCTGATGACTGGACATGTCCCCTATGTAGCGCACAAAAAGAAAACTTCGAAGAACAAGTGGAAGAGAGTGCCATGGAAGAAGCAGTTGTTACTGAGAACCATGCAGAGCTAGGAGAACTCTTAAACGGAGAAATGTCAGCCCTGTTTTCAAACCTTTCTAAAGGTGCTAAGAAACAATACCTTGAAGAAGAATCAGATTTATTTGCAAAGCTCTCAACCTATTACACAAGAAAAACATCGGCCGTAGCAGAAAATAGTTTTAATCATATCCTATTTGATATAGCAAAAGACCTAAATGATACATACCCAAAAGCTAACATTATCGCAAGTCAAAAAGAAGATAGAGGCGCTAAACGAGCACTTCTTTGGACTGAAAAGGTAACAAAGATTATTAAGTCATTACTCGAGCGCTACGAAAAACAAGGTGATGCCATAATAGAAGACACAAAGGTTCATGTGTGTGACATCTGTGGGTTTATCTATATAGGTAATGAGCCGCCTAAGGTTTGCCCAGTTTGTAAAGTGCCTAAATTCAAAATTATTGAGATAGGGAGGTAATACTATGCGTGCCATAAGAAGTGTAGAACTATGTACAAAAGATTGTCTATGCCTTTATGTTTGTCCAACAGGGGCAACCAATACAGAAACAGGACAAATTGATGCATTAGCCTGTAATGGCTGTGGCGTATGTGCTAGTGCTTGTCCATCGGGTGCTATAACAATGGTTCCTAAAGAGTACCCGCCACAACAAAAGAAATCAAATGCTATGGTCAATGAGCTATTTGAACTAGTTCGTAGTAAGACAACTCAGGAAAAGGCTGCTATGCAAATTGCGTCAGTTACCAAGAACCCTGTTAAAAGGCAACTAGCCAAGGCTATTGCAAAGTCAAACAGGATTATGGCCGAGGATGTTATCCGGGAAGCAGGATTTATGATTCCCCAAAGTGCTAAGGTAAATCAATTATTAACATCTTTATTAGAAGAGCCAGCGGAAGACTTTCCAGTGGAGGTTGTTGAAAGACTACTAGAACTAATCAAGCCAAATGAGAAGGTGGTACAAGCTAAAAAGCAAGCAGTAAAGGGAGATGGCCAAGAAGAGAAATGGGAATGCTCCATTTGTGGGCATATTCATGAAGGACCTATGACAGATGACTTTACATGCCCCCTTTGTAATCAACCGGCAGAATTATTTAATAAGATTTAAGAAAATCCTCCAACTTAGATTTATTTAGGTTGGAGGATTATTTTAAAGGGTCTGAATTATTGTATATTTATAATAATTAACGTATAATTAAAGATAGGCATATAAAAGCTTATACATATAATTTATAAAGGGGGAAGACCAAAGTTATGAAAAAACTATTAATCGGTAATGCGGCTATTGCAAGAGGTGCTTATGAGCACGGTGTAAGAGTAGCAACGGCTTACCCAGGAACACCAAGCACGGAAATAACAGAGGAAATTGCTAAATTTGATTCCATTAGTGCCCAGTGGTCACCAAACGAAAAGGTAGCCTTAGAGGTCGGAATAGGTGCTTCAATAGCAGGGGCTAGAACAATTGTTTCTATGAAGCATGTTGGTTTAAACGTAGCAGCAGATCCATTTATGTCTATTTCATACCCAGGGGTAAATGCAGGCCTTGTTATTGCTGTTGCAGATGATCCGGGGCAACATAGCTCACAAAATGAGCAAGATACACGGTATTTTGGCATGGCAGCTAAGGTTCCTGTTATAGAGCCATCAGATAGCCAAGAATGTAAAGACTTTGTCGGGGCAGCCCTTGAGATTAGTGAGGCATTTGATACACCAGTCATTCTAAGATTGACCACTAGGGTTTCCCACTCACAAAGCCTTGTCACCATTGAAGATAAAAAAGATATTCCACTAAAAGACTACGACCAAAATCCAAATAAATACATAGTAGCCCCAGCAGTGGCTAAAAAAAGAAGAGTAGTGGTAGAGGATAGACTAAGAAGGTTAGAAGCCTTTGCAGAAACAACCCCTCTTAATACAGTAGAATATAAAGACCTAAAAATAGGGGTTATTACAAGTGGTATAGCTTATGAATACGCAAAAGAGGTTATGCCTGAGGCATCTTTTTTAAAGCTAGGCCTTTCTTATCCACTGCCAAAACAAAAAATAACTGATTTTGTGGATAAATGTGATAAAGTCTATGTGATTGAAGAACTAGAACCTATCTTTGAAGAAAAAATAAGATCTTGGGGACTGAGCGTTATTGGAAAAGAAGTCATTCCAACCATTGGCGAGCTTAGCCCAGCCATTATAAGGCAAGCAGTATTTGGCGAGACCTTACAAACCATAGAGCCTAAGTTTTTAGAAGAAATTCCAAATAGGCCACCAACCCTATGTCCAGGCTGCCACCATAGAGGGGTTTTTTATGTTCTTAAAAAATTAAAGCTCCACGTATCAGGTGATATTGGCTGCTACACACTAGCGGCGTTTCCGCCTATTGCCTCAATGGATACAGCCATTTGTATGGGGGCAAGTATCGGGATGGCCCTAGGATTTGAAAAGGCTAGAGGTAAGGATTTTGCTAAAAAATCCATTGCTGTGATAGGGGACTCCACTTTTTTACACTCGGGTATTACCGGTCTTATTGATGTGGTTTATAACAAGGGAAATACAACAACAATTATTTTAGACAACTCAATCACAGGAATGACGGGCCACCAGGAAAATCCGGGGACTGGCTACACCTTAAAAGGTGAAGAAACACCAGTGATTGATTTTGAAGCCCTTGGAAAAGCAATTGGTATTAAACGTATTGAGGTTGTGGATGCTTATGATATTGAAAAACTAGAGCGGGTTATAAAAGAAGAAGTAAATGCCCAGGGACCTTCTTTAATCATTACCAAGAAACCTTGTATATTGGTTAAACGCTTTAATGTAGCAAAAGAAGCCCTTAAAATAGACCAAGATAAATGTATACAGTGCAAGGCCTGTTTAAAGGTTGGATGCCCAGCCATATCCTTTAAAGATAATAAAATGAAAATCAACGAGATTCTATGTGTTGGTTGTGGTCTTTGTACAAAAGTCTGTAAGTTTGATGCAATTGTAGGAGGTGAGGCATAATGAATATTTTAATTAGTGCTGTAGG
>CAZLPH010000083.1:0-10484 GCA_964561345.1 uncultured Candidatus Epulonipiscium sp. | reverse complement strand
TAAAAAAATTGTATTTTTCGATATAGATGGCACGATTTTAGATGATAGTAAACAAATTCCAAAGTCAACTAAAAGGGCCATTCATGAGCTACAAGAAGCAGGGGTATACACTGCAATTGCCACAGGAAGAGGACCAGATGAAATGTTATGGGTATGTGAGGCTCTAAACATTAACTCATATGTAGCCATTAACGGGGCTTATGCCGTATTTAATGGGAAGGAAGTTTATTTGAAAAATATGGACCAACAAGTGGCAATAGACCTTGTAGAGACAGTAAAAGAAAATGATCATTCCATCGTTTTTGTAACCCATGATGATACATGGGCTTTAGATGAAGATCATGGGTCAATCCACAAATGCCTTGAAACATTGCAGATGAAATATCCCCGTACTGAAAAAGACCTCCATGGTCAAAGGCCAGTGAACCAGGCTGTTATTTACTGTGAGGCAAAGGATGACCAGATGTACCAGGAGGCTTTTCCTAATCTAGAATTTATTAGATTTCACAAGTATGGAATGGATGCTTTGCCAAAGGGTAACTCTAAAGCAGTAGGGATCCAAAAACTTATTGAAGCCACAGATTTCAAAATAGAAAACACCTATGCCTTTGGAGATGCCCTTAATGATATGGAAATGCTATCATTTGTGGGATGCGGCATTGCCATGGGAAATAGTATTCCTGAAATAAAAGAAATAGCTGATTATGTTACCACATCCAACGAGAAAGATGGGATTTGGAATGCTTGCAAGCAATTAGGATTATTAAAATCAAAGGCAATATAAACCTATAAGCATTATAAAAGGAGAAAACCTTATGAAAATATCAGTTTGTGTAGATGCAGTATACGCTGGACAAGATCTATTTGAATCCTTAGAGTCTATAAAGTCCATGGGTTATGACGGCTTTGAATTTTGGTCGTGGTGGGACAAAGACATCGATAGGCTTATAGAAACAAAAGAAAAACTAGGACTAACCGTTACAACCTTTTGTACAAGGTTCATTAGTTTGGTAGATCCGGCGCAAAGGGATGCATATATACAAGGTTTAGAAGAATCAATAATAGTTGCAAAGAAACTGGGTTGTAAAACCTTAATTACTCAAACAGGGGATGAAACCACTATGAGTAGGGATTTCCAACAAAGGTCACTAATTGAAGGTTTAAAAGCATGTCGGCCCATACTAGACAAAAATGATATTACCTTATTAGTGGAACCCCTTAATATAACAACAAATCATCCTAACTACTACCTATATAGGTCAGATGAGGCGTTTGAGATAATTGATCAAGTAGCTAGTAAAAATATTAAGGTTTTATTTGATATCTACCATCAGCAAGTGACGGAGGGGCATATCATAAGAAGAATAGAAGCTAATATAGATAAAATAGGACACTTTCACGCAGCAGGTGTACCTGATAGGGATGAACTTGATTATGGGGAGCTTAATTACCAATGGATTTTTAAAAAGATTGATGAATTAGCATTTGAAGGTTATATTGGCCTTGAATATTTCCCCAAACATAAGCCAGAAAAAGGATTAAAGAAGCTTTTGAACCCATAGGAACAAGGAGGTAAGCATATTATGATAAATTTTGAATTTCAAAACACGACTAAAATTATATTTGGTAAAGAAACAGAATCACTGGTAGGTCCCGAAATGAGTGGCATTGGGAAAAAGGTCTTACTGCATTATGGCGGCGGAAGTATTAAAAAGAGTGGCCTATACGATCGTGTTATCAATTCCCTTAAAGAAGCAGATGTTCAAGTGGTGGAGCTAGAAGGGGTCAAACCTAATCCAAGACTGAGCTTGGTTCAAGAAGGGATTAAGATTTGCAAAGAAGAGCAAATAGATTCTATCCTGGCAGTAGGTGGCGGCAGTGTTATAGACTCAGCCAAAGCCATTGCAGCAGGTACACTCTATGACGGTGATGTTTGGGATTTCTATAGTGGTAAAGCGGCAATTGAAAAAGCACTACCTCTAGGTGTGGTTTTAACAATTCCAGCAGCAGGAAGTGAATCAAGTGGGTCTAGTGTTATAACCAATGAGGATGGCTGGTATAAAAAAGGAACAGGGTCAGAGGTCCTAAGACCACGGTTCTCTATCTTAAACCCAGTTCTCACCTATACACTTCCAGATTATCAAACAGCATGTGGGGCAGTGGATATGTTTGCACACATATTAGAAAGATACTTTACAAGGGTTGAAAACGTAGAAGTTACAGATAGGATGTCTGAAGCTGTTATGAAAGTTATTATAGATAATGCACCAAAGGTATTAGAAGAGCCTTCCAATTATGATGCCAGGGCCGAGATTATGTGGGCAGGTACCTTAGCCCATAATGATATCCTAGGCACAGGAAAAATTGGGGATTGGGGAAGTCATGATATTGAGCATGAAATTAGCGGAATCTATGATATTGCCCATGGCGCAGGCTTAGCCATTGTGTTTCCGGCCTGGATGACTTACGTGTATAAGCAAGATATAGCAAGGTTTGCCCAGTATGCTAACAGGGTATGGAATATAGATATAAATCCGTTTAATATGGAGGAAACAGCCTTAGAAGGTATAAAACGTACCAAGGCATTTTTTAAATCCATAGGAATGCCTGTCAGTTTAAAAGATGCAGATATTCCAACAGATCGTATTCCAGAGATGGCTCAAAAAGGTGGAGAAAATGGTCCTATAGGGAATTTCATACCATTACACGAAAAAGATATTGCAGCAATATTAGAGCTAGCAAAATAAGGGAGAGTCCAGAAGGAGAGTAAAATGAAAATCACAAAGGAAGAAATTTTAAAAATAGCTGAAATTGCTCATATAAGTCTAACAGATGATGAAGTCAATTCATTTACCAAAGATCTAGAAGAAATGGTTGCTTTTGCAGGTCAACTAGAGAAGATAGAGGGAATTGATACAGAGATTGAAGCAGAAGAGCCTACACTTTATAACGTATTTAGAAAAGATGAGGTTAAACCATCTATGGCAAAAGAAGAACTGCTTGCTAATGCACCACAAGAAAAGAATGGGTGTTTCTTTGTGCCCCAAATAGTAGAGTAAATAGGAGGAGAAAGATGGAGTTATTGACAAAAACAGCACATGAGCTTCGAGACATGCTTCGCGCCGAGGAAATTACAAGCGAACAGTTAGTTGAAGCTTACTATAACAGAATAGCGTCTGTAGATGATAAAATAAAAGCATATATTACCCTAGATAAAGAAGGCGCCCTTGCAAAGGCAAGAGAAGTGGATGCTAAAATAAAAGCAGGAGAAACCCTTCCTGATTTAGCTGGAATTCCTATGGGTATTAAAGATAATATTTGTACAAAAGGTATAAAAACGACCTGTGCTTCGCGTATGTTAGAAAATTTTATTCCCCCATATGATGCAACAGTGATAGAAAAGTTAGAAGACCAAGGGGCTATTATGCTTGGTAAGCTAAATATGGATGAATTTGCTATGGGTGGCTCTACAGAGAGCTCATATTTTCATGCCACAAGTAATCCGTGGGATCTTGAAAGAAGCCCAGGTGGTAGTTCAGGTGGTAGTGCAGCCGCACTAGCAGCAGGAGAGGCAGTGTTTTCCTTAGGGACAGACACAGGAGGCTCAATTCGCCAACCAGCTGCAAGTTGTGGCCTAGTTGGTTTTAAGCCAACCAAGGGTATTATTTCCAACTACGGTGTTGTCTCATATGCTTCTTCATTTGATCAGACATCTCCAATGACAAAAGATGTAACAGATATGGCACTTGTTTTAAATGCTATTGTAGGACAAGACCCTAAAGACTCTACCTCTATTCCAATGGCATATCCGGATTATACAAAAGCTCTTACAGATGATGTAAGAGGAGTTCGTATAGCATTAGCAAAAGAATATTTTGCTGAAGGAATAGAACCAGAAGTTAAAGAGGTTATTTTAGCTGCTGTTGAAAAGTTAAAGCAAATGGGGGCAATTGTTGAAGAGGTATCTATGCCGCTTGTAAACCACGCCTTACCTATTTACTATATTATAGCCAGTGCAGAAGCATCCTCTGGTCTAAGCCGTTTTGACGGTGTATCTTATGGCCATAGGGCAGAGACATATACGGATGTAGATAGCTTATTTAGTAACTCAAGAGGTGAAGGATTTGGATCTGAAGTTAAGCGTCGTATTATCTTAGGAACTTTTGTCCTGAGTGCAGACAATTACGAAAGCTACTATAGCAAGGCCCTCCGCGGAGCCGCTCTTATTAAGAAGCAGCACAATGAAATATTAGAAAAATACGATCTAATTCTGGCGCCAACAACACCAACAACGGCCTTAAAGCTTGGGGAGAAATACGACAACTCAGTACAAGAATACTTAAATGATATTTGCACCATTAATGCAAATATAGCAGGCTTACCTGCTATGTCGATTCCATGTGGTCTTGATTCAAAAGGACTCCCAATAGGCATGCAGTTAATCGGTGGGCGGTTTAAAGAAGAAACCATCCTAAGAGTAGCCTATACATTTGAAAAAAACACGGACCACAAAAATAAAAAACCACAATTATAACACGAGAGAGGTGAAAAAGTGAGTATATATTCAGAATACGAAACAGTTATAGGAATAGAGGTTCACACAGAGCTTTCAACAAAAACAAAAGCATTTTGTAGTTGTACAACAGAATTTGGTGGAGAAGTAAACACCCACTGTTGCCCCATTTGTATTGGTATGCCTGGAACACTTCCAGTCCTTAATGAAAAGGTTGTAGAATACGGCGTAAGAGCAGGACTTGCAACAAATTGCTCTATTCATAAATATAGTAACCAAGATAGAAAAAACTACTTTTACCCAGACCTTGCTAAGGGCTATCAAGTAACCCAAGATGTACTGCCAATTTGTTATGATGGCCACATTGATATAGAAGTAGAAGGTGGAACAAAGCGTATAGGGGTTACCCGCATCCATTTAGAAGAAGACACGGGAAAGTTAACCCATGATGAAGCAGGGTCATTTATTGATTATAACCGGTGCGGTGTCCCTCTAATTGAGAGTGTATCAGAACCAGATATTAGCTCGGCAAGTGAAGCCAGAGCCTACCTAGAAACCCTAAGAAATATCCTAAGATATATTGATGTGTCGGATTGTAAAATGAACGAGGGGTCATTTAGAACAGATGTTAATATTTCTGTTAGAAAAAAAGGGGCCGAGAAATTAGGTACCCGTACTGAAATGAAAAATCTTAACTCATTTAGTAACGTTGAGAAGTCCATTGAAGCTGAAACAAAACGCCAGATAGATGTTTTAGAAGCTGGTGGTGAGATTGTTCAAGAAACAAGAAGGTGGGACGAAGCTAGCCAAACAACTGTGTCTATGAGAGCTAAAGGTGATGCAGCAGACTACCGTTACTTCCGTGACCCAGACCTTAAACCAACCATTCTAACAGATGAATATATTGAGGCTATAAATAAGAGTTTACCAGAATTACCAAATGCAAAAAAAGCAAGATATATGGATGAGTATGACTTAAACAACTATGATGCTAGCCAGTTAGTTGGATCACAAAAGATTGCTAACTTCTTTGAAAAAGCTGTAGAAGTATGTCATAACGCAAAATCTGTCACCAATTGGATTATGAGGGATATCTTTAGCCGTTTAGATGAAGGCCAAAAAGATGATGGGGCCATACCTTTTGAAGCAGACCTATTAGGTCAAATGATTAAACTCATAGATAAAGGGACTATTAGCAATAATATTGCCAAGCAAGTTTTTGAGGAAATGTGGACAACCGGTAAAGATCCTATAACTATTGTAGAAGAAAAAGGCTTAACACAAATTAGTGATGATGGGGCCCTGATAGAAATGGCTAAAGAAGTACTTGAAGCTAACGAGAAGTCAGTTAAAGATTACTTAGCTGGCAATGAAAGAGCAATGAAAGCCTTAATGGGTCAAATGATGAAAAAAACCAAAGGAAAAGCAAATCCACAGAAGGTAACTGAAATTTTAACGAATATGTTGAAAGAAATGATGTAACATGCCAAGGTATTTAGAAATATTATTAAAATTAATGATTTTACTCATGGTTTGGGTATCAGCCATGCGGATTCGCTATATCTGGATGATTAATAAAACAGATGATAAAGACAATAATATTATCTTTAGAAACCAAGAGGGGGATTGGTCATTGCTTTTCTTTATTCTGCTGATCATGAATAAAGAAAGATTTGAGCATTATAAGTTCTCTTATCAACCAATACTAAGACACTTCTATAGCATTATTGTAGCCTTATTTGTTGTGTATGCCATATTACAACTAACCCAATATGTGGTTTTAACAAGGCATTCTTTAATGACCCAAGAAGCCACCATTCAAGGTGGTCATATAAAAGGATACTCAGTTAAAAAACAATTATATGGTTATAAATTCAAGGTAGCTTTTATGAAGGGTGAAAAAACTAGAACTTTATCCTTCTTGGCAAGTAAAAAGGATAAAGAATTAATAGAAAAGAGATTTGACGTATTAAATGTTAATATTGTGTAACATTTAGGTAACAAATTCAAGTCGAAATAAAACATTTATGCCCAAATGTGAGCTAAAAAGGGTGAAAAAAGCATTAAAAATAGCAGCATTACTAGAATATCTGTGGAAATAGATATTTTAGTAATGCTTTTTTATATTTTCATGAAAAAAAGGCTCATTTTATGGAACTTTTAGTTTTGTGCTCCGTCTAAAAATCTGATATACTAAGAAAGAGATATTGTGACAAAATAGACCATAGGAGGAAAGTAAATGAGAAAATTTATAAAAAATGCATTTTTAGTAACATGCATACTTTCACTACAAATACTAAAATCTGCAACACCACTATATGCAAACACAATGAGTCTTACATATGATGGCAAGCAGCATACATATAATAAACCGCCAATTTCACTTGAAATCAATAACAAAGATATAACAATGTCCATGCCACCAGTACAAATTGAAGGTCATACCCTAGTTCCAACAAGAGAAGTTTTTACGCCTATGGGAGCATCTGTAGAATGGAAAGATGCTGAGAAAAAGGTCTTTATTAACCATGGAGATAAACTAATTGTGTTAGAGGTGAACAACCCAGATGCGTGGGTGGAGGGAATATCAAAAAAGTTAGATGCACCACCTAAGATTATTAATGGAAAACTAATGTTGCCCCTTAGGTTTATAGGAGAGACATTAGGCTACAAAGTAGATTGGGATGATAAGACAAGTCATATTAGCATTAATCAGATTATGGCAGTTCCTGATACTGAAGCGCCAACCATTAATGTTCCGAAGCTAGAAACAAAAGTAGAAGAGGTAACAGTTAGAAACCGAAATGAGACCATGTCAGTCTACAACATCCATTTAGAAAATCCTGGCTCATATACTCACTTTGAACAAGATGGAAAAATAGTTATAGATATTAATAGTGCTAAGAATGCATTGGAGTCTAAAATAATCTTACCAGATAACCCTTACGTACATACGGTTAGGACAAGCCAATACACACCAGAAAAAACCAGGGTTGTCTTTGATTTAATAACAGAAGTGAATTCAACAGTTGAACTTTCAGTGGATGAAAAAATTGTCATAATAACAATGGAATCAATCAGTCCAGATACTATAGGACCAGATGATATGGAACAAGAGGACAAGGGAGTAGAAGATATAAAACCAGAAGAACCAGAGGTAGAAAAGGAAGAAGTCCAGGAAATAGAACGGGAAAACTTCAAATATACCAATAGCCCAAGAGAAGCCATTGTATTTAAAAAACCTGACGGTTTGTTAGTCAGTGATATTAAAATAAATGATGATTATAGAAATAGAAAAATCACTGTAACATTACCAGGTAATTATAATGAACTATACCATGATGGATTAATAAACATAGGCAGTACTACCCTAGATAAAATTCTAATAAAGTCTGATAGCAAAACAGAATTTGCTATTCATGAAAAAAAGATAAGGGCTTACGAGGTAATTGATGACGGAGAGAATATTACCATTAGATTTATGGATCCTAAAGATAAGCATAACAAGATTATCTTATTAGATTTAGGCCATGGTGGCCATGATGGTGGGGCATCAGCCAATGGCTTGGTAGAGAAAAAATTAGTTTTTGAACAAGGTATGGCCCTGTATGGCTTATTAGAAGCAGACCCTAATATTAAGGTTTATATTACAAGAGTAGATGATACCTACCCAGATAATCCATCTAGGGCAAAGCTTGCAAATGAGATTGGCGCAGATATTTTTGTTAGCTTGCATAACAACTCATTTACCAATTCTAGTCCTAATGGAACAGAAGTGCTCTACTCTACGAAAAGTACAAAAAGCAAACAAATGGCTCAAATTATACAAACAAATATGGTTAGAGATTTGGGGACCTATGATCGTAAAATTAAACCCCGTCCAGGTCTTATTGTCCTGAATCAAACAAATATGCCAGCAGTTCTTGTAGAAACAGCTTTTTTAACAAATCCAGGTGATGTTCAAAAACTTAAATCACCAGAATTTAATAAAAAGGTAGGGCAAGTAATCTATCATTCTATTGTCGAGATTTTTAATACCATGTCATTTCGTTAAAAAAATACATCTAAGGGCACCTATATCAGATATAGGTGCCTTTTTTTAGGGAACGAATTATATTGCATGTCCCACCTATGGTGAGTAAAATCATAGGTGGAGGTGGAAATAAATGGGTAAGGTATTAGTACTATCATTGCTGATCTTTATTTTAGCGACAAAACCAATCTACACAGATAAAAGTGAATTCATTTCTTCACAAACAGAGGTTTTAGGTGTACAATGGGAAGGGAGTACGTTAATTGTTAATGTTTCTAGGGATATCACATCTTATGGTGGTGGTAATGCTATGGAATATGAAATTGTATCTCGGATTCTAAATAAAGCATTTTCTAATCCTGAAGTTGAATTTTTTACACTTCTTATAGAAGGAGAAGAAAATGCACTTCCAGAAGGCACACAAATTTTAAAGTATAGTAGGGATGATTATGAAAACGATTATTTTTGCAACTCAAAATAAAGATAAAGTAAAAGAAGTAAGACAAATTATGTCAGATATGAATATTAATATTATTACCATGCAGGAAGCAGGAATTGATATTGATGTTGTAGAAGACGGTGAAACGTTTGAAGATAATGCAACAAAGAAGGCTGAAGAAATTATGAAAATATCGGGTAAAATTGTTATAGCAGATGATTCAGGGCTAGAAATAGATTACTTTGATAAAGCGCCAGGTGTATATTCTGCTCGTTATTTGGGCAAAGATACACCATATGAAGAAAAGAATACTATTATCTTAGATAAACTTAAAGACGTTCCCAGGTCAAAAAGGGGGGCGCGTTTTATTTGTGCCATTGCAACAGCATTTCCTGATGCTAGGACAATTGTCACAACTGGTACAATAGAAGGTATAATAGGAAATGAATCTAGAGGAAAAGGTGGATTTGGCTATGATCCCATATTTTTCCCTGATGGGTTTAATACATCGACGGCAGATATATCACCAGAATTAAAGAATAAGATTAGTCACAGAGCTAAAGCTCTAGAAGCAATGAAAATAAAATTAGAGAAAATATTGGAGCATTAAATATGAAAGTATTAGTAATAAGCGATAGCCATAAGGAATTAGTCGGTGCAGGAATGGCCATAAGACACACCATAAAAAAAGGTCTGGGTGCTGTAATTCATTGTGGCGATCATATTGAAGATGCTAAAAAACTTGAGGAACAATACCCGCAATTAAGGTTTTTTTATGTTCCGGGAAACTGTGATGGGTGGTTTTTTAGTGAGGAAGAAAGAATAAAAGTAATTGAGATAGAAGACAAAAAAGTGCTAATTACCCATGGTGACCACCATAATATTAAAAATAATTATAAGGAATTATTTGATGAAGTGAAAACTCACAATGCTGATATTGGCGTATGTGGCCACTCCCATATTGCCCATGTTGAAAGACAAAAGGGGACAGGGTTAATGGTTGTTAATCCAGGTAGTATAAGCCTTCCAAGGGATTCTAACGATCCTTCTTATGCGATTTTAGATATCCAAAAAGGCCAGCCTACAAGGGTTAAAATGATGCTTATAAAAGGGACGGAATTTATAGAAAACACAACTGTAAAATTAAAATAAAAAAGAATTTCAAAAAAGGTATTGACGGATTAGGTAGGAATATGTATAATATAATTTGTGGTTGAGGTGAGCAACACATTCACACACAACTTACAAAAAAGATTTTATGAATAAAGTTTTCAAAGGGATACTTTTTAGAGAAGAGTTTTGCCCTTAGTGATGGGTAGTCGCCAAGTGGTAAGGCACAGGACTTTGACTCCTGTATGCGTAGGTTCGAATCCTCCCTACCCAGTTAGGTATAGCCTAATTTATAAAGTATTACAAATTGAATAATCCTAGTTTTACAATACTAAGGATCACTAGCTCAGTTGGTAGAGCACTGGACTTTTAATCCAGTTGTCCCGGGT
>CAZLPH010000082.1:8489-10565 GCA_964561345.1 uncultured Candidatus Epulonipiscium sp. | reverse complement strand
TCGAAGAAATTTATGAGCAATTTGGTTATTTCCGCATGGTGGAATATAACTACAAATTCTCACCAGATCAAAAAGAGTCTCTTCTTAACCTACTTTTCACAGAGAAGAAGCTTCCTAAGTTCCCTGTCGAAATCGAAAAAGTAAGTTACGAAGATGGTGTTAAAGTATACTTTACAGATGGTAGCTGGGTTATTACCCGTTTCTCAGGTACAGAACCACTTGTTCGTATGTTTGCAGAAGCTGAAACTGAGGAAAAAGCAATTGAGCTTGGTAAACTTATGATTGGTTTCTTAGGACTTGGCGATTCAGACTTAGTATAATATTAAATTTTAAAATCCCCCTTGGCCTTTAAAAGGTCAAGGGGGATTTTATGTCCTATCTTTGTAAATGTATTTTAGATGGTGATCGCCTAAACATAGCTTGTTGCATCTCTTTATTTGGTTCTAATATTAATTGTGTCAAGTCATTTTTATTCATAAATACAATAACATAAGTATCCGGTCCTTTTTCACCACTGCTGACATCAATGGTTTTTTGAGCACGCTCAAACTCTGGCTTACGAACACCATCATCTATATGCGCCATCACATTAATCTCTTTAAGGTCCAGGGTAAGAAGTCTTTTTCTTTTTTCCTTGTTCATGATCTTATCAATATCTAATTCATCGTTGGTCAATATATATTCATATTCCAAGTTCATACCCTTAATTAAATAACTACCTCCAAAAAGCGCTGCCACTACTATTATTGGTCCAATAAATGACCCTCCGAATATCATCCCAACAACTGCCAGTATAATTCCTACAACAATTACTAGTGTTTTCTTTATCTGCGTTTTGCTATTTGGCTTTACTGCTATCATCTGTTCCTTAAAAACATCCATTCTCTACCATCCCTTCGTCATTATACTATTCTGTTATAATTATATCATACAGATGGTTCAGGGGCAATACTATGGAAGAGCATGGGGACAGTCCCCATGTTCTTCCGCACTCTTCATTATTTTGTTAACTTATCAATGACCATCATTATTTCTTCTATCTTTTGGCGTTGTTCTTCTGTTCCAAAGGCGTCGGCTACGCAGCTACCAAGATGGGCGTGTAGTATCTCTTTGTTTACTTTTCTGAGAATAGCTTGGGTTGCCATTAACTGATTGGATATATCGATGCAGTAGCGATCATCTTCCATCATTCTCAGGATCCCATCTATTTGCCCTCTAGCTGTTTTTAGCATACGGGTTGCCTTCATTTTATCTGCTTGCATTATTACTACCTCCTTTAGGCTAATTATTTGGTCGTGACATATTTAGGCTTAAATAATTTTAGTCTTAAGGCGTTAGTTACAACAAAGACTGAACTAAGGCTCATTGCTACTGCACCGAACATTGGGTTTAGCTTCCATCCTAGTGCTAAGTAAAATACGCCTGCTGCTAGTGGAATTCCTAAACTATTATAAAAGAATGCCCAAAACAAGTTTTGCTTAATATTCTTAATGGTTGCATGACTAAGCTGAATAGCTGTTACAGCGTCTAGTAGATCACTTTTCATTAAAACAATATCTGCTGATTCTATGGCAATATCAGTTCCTGCTCCAATAGCAATCCCCACATCCGCCCTTGCTAAAGCTGGTGCGTCATTGATCCCATCACCAATCATGGCTACCTTTTTACCTGTCCCTTGAATTCTCCTAATTTCTTCTTCTTTGTCCTGTGGGAGTACATCTGCTATAACTCGGTCAATATGAAGTTCTTTTCTAATGGCTTCAGCCGTTTTTACGTTATCACCTGTTAGCATAACAACATCTATTCCCATTGCTTTAAACTCATCAATTGCTTGGCGACTTGTTGGTTTAACAACGTCTGCTACAGCAATAATCCCAAGTAGCTTTTCGGTATCCGCAAAATATAGTGGTGTTTTACCTTCCCTTGCAAATCCATCTGAAGTCTCTTGGAAGGTCTTTACATCTATATTCTTCTCTTTCATTAAAGCTAAGTTTCCAGCAATATACTCCTTCTTATCCACCCTTGCAATAATTCCTTTTCCTGGTATCGAATCAAAATTCTCTGCATCATTAAATA
>CAZLPH010000082.1:7666-8479 GCA_964561345.1 uncultured Candidatus Epulonipiscium sp. | reverse complement strand
AGGGTGTTCTGATGGCCCTTCAATAGCTGCGGCAATTCCAAGTAGAGCTCTTTCACTTATAGTAGAATTTGTTATAATATCTGTCACAAGCGGTTTACCTTCTGTAATGGTACCTGTTTTATCTAGAACAACCGTCCTAATGCTATGAAGTGTTTCTAAAGCTTCTGCTGATTTAATTAAAATACCATTTGCAGCACCTCTTCCTGTTCCGACCATAATAGCAACTGGTGTTGCAAGGCCTAGGGCACACGGACAAGCAATAACAAGTACGGCAATCCCAATAGACATAGCAAATTCAAAGGACTGCCCCATGAGTAACCAAAAAACAGTAGCTGTAAGTGCGATAAGCAGTGCGACAGGTACAAAAACTGCGCTTATCTTATCCGCCATCTTTGCAATAGGGGCTTTAGATGAACTAGCATCCTCTACTAATTGAATAATCTTAGCTAAGGTCGTATCGTCTCCAACTTTTTTAGCTTTAAATTTAAAGGATCCTGTCTTATTAATGGTGGCTGAAATAACTTGATCACCAACATGTTTTTCAACTGGAATACTTTCTCCTGTTAAAGCTGACTGATCAATAGAAGAGTTTCCTTCAATAATAATCCCATCAACTGGGACACTTTGTCCTGGTCTTACGATAATAACTTCATCTAATTCTACTTCATCAATAGGAATTTCCATCTCTTGGCCGTTTCTAATAACAGAAGCAGTTTTTGGTGCTAGGTCCATTAGCTTAGAAATCGCTTCAGAAGTTTTTCCCTTTGCTCTTGTTTCTAACAGTTTACCTAAGGTAATTAGAGCTAAAATCAT
>CAZLPH010000082.1:6407-7656 GCA_964561345.1 uncultured Candidatus Epulonipiscium sp. | reverse complement strand
GCTTCAAAGTATAAGTCACCAGCATATTGATTTACAATGGCTAAATCGCCATGACCTAATCCATATCCAATTCTAAAAATGGCAAAAATTCCATATGCTAGTGCTGAACCTGATCCAATAGCAATTAGGGAATCCATATTTGGCGTCCCATGAAATAATGTCTTAAATCCAACTTGGTAGTAAGCCCTATTAATATATACAACTGGCAGGGTCAGCAGTAGCTGTGTAAAAGCAAAGCTTATAGCATTTTCCGGTCCTGTTACCCATCCTAGAAAAGGAAGGCCCATCATATGTCCCATTGATACGTACATAAGGGGCAGTAAGAATACAAATGAAATAATAACTCGCTTTTTCATGCTTTTAATTTCTTCTTCTACGTGGTTTGTTGTATCTTCTACCTTAGCCGTAGTTCGTGGACCACTTACCACTGGTGTGGCATCATAGCCTGCATCTTTAATGGCTTTAATAATAGTTGCATTATCCACTATGGCCTTATCGTAGTCTACCGTCATACTGTTAGATAGCAAGTTTACACTAGCTGATTTTACGCCAGGAAGCTTACTGACTGTCTTTTCTACGTTAGCGGAGCAAGATGAACAGGTCATTCCTGTTACGTTAAACTTCTGATTAGTTCCTGTCACTTGCCCAACAGACTTAGGTGCTTTCACCACAACAGATGCATTGTAACCGGCATCTTTAATAGCCTTAAGAATAGTTTCATTATCAATAAGAGTCTCATCATAATCCACTGTCATACTATTAGATAGTAGATTTACATTTACTCTGTCAACACCGCCTAGCTTTCCAACTGTCTTTTCAACATTGGCCGAGCATGATGAACAAGTCATACCTGTTACATTAAATTTCTGATTCATACGGTCACCTCTTATCCTCTATTATAATTTTATTATTGTTTAAATCACTACACCCCCAGGGGGGTATCTATTTATAATACTATACCCCTATTTAACTTTTGTCAAATGCAAAAACTCCCTCATAAGCTGCTTTAACAGCCCATAAGGGAGTTTTGTATATTTAGGTGTGTTAGCTTACATCATTCCGCCCATTCCACCCATGCCGCCCATACCTTGTGGTGGCATCATTGAATCTGGTTCTGGGATATCTGCTACGATACATTCTGTTGTTAAGAATGTAGAGGCCACAGATGTTGCGTTTTGAAGAGCAACTCTTGTTACCTTTGTCGGATCAATAATTCCGCCTTCAATCATATCAACATACTCTTCTTTAA